>JANMMM010000259.1:0-5008 GCA_031373225.1 Phyllobacteriaceae bacterium
CTCCGGCGCAAAGCGCTTCAACGGGTCGATGAGGCAGAAGGCGGGAATGCGTTCGGCGTCCTTTTCCAGAGCAAACTTCAGCTTTTGAGCAAGGCCCGCCGGGAAGGCCCGCGCCGCGCCAAGCTGCCGCGCTTTATAAAGCTGATCGATGCCGGGGCGGATGGCACTTACATGGTCAAATATCCGCTGACCCAAGGCGGCGAGACCGAGCATATCTGGGTGCAGATATTGAAAATGAAGGACGGAAAATTCACCGGCCTCCTCTCCAACGAGCCGGTCAGTGCCGGTCCCTTGAAAATGGGCGACAAGTTGGTCGTTGCGCGCGCCGCCGTTGAAGACTGGATGATCAACACCGGTTCGCAGATCTTCGGCGGCTATACCGCGCGCTACGCCTTGAAGGACATGCCAGAGAAAGATGCGGCGAAGCTGAAGGCGATGTTCCGGGACTGAGCGGAATTTCGTCTGGGCGCCCCACGCGTCTCGCGGCCAGCGGGAGATCCTTCTGTCAATTCCTTTCGAAAAGTGGTAATCCGTCCTCGTGGGGCGTGTTGCGGGGAGACAGGCAATGGACACCTCAGACAGCAGATTTAACACACAGATCATGATGACGGCGCGCGGGTCTCGGGCCGACCAGTTCGGGATTGTGTTTTTGGCCGGATTTCTCGGCTGGGCGGCGTGCCTTTTCTTCATTCTCGCCTATGGCGGCGCAATGAGCGGCGCCGCCAAGCTCGCGGTCGCCGCCTTGATCATCATCGTCACCGTCCACACCGCGCTCGGCGGCCGCGCGGCGCTGCGCGAGATCAAATCGGTCAATGAGGACTATGCCGCCAACTGCCCCGGCACCAAACTTGCCGCCGAACTCGGCTCGGTGACGATGGACCTGTTCATCGCGCTCACCATCGGCCTGTCGGGCTTAGTGGGCCTGGCGCAGCTGTATGCGCTGTTTGGGTGATGCGAAGGACCGGGGATTTGCCTCAATGAAAGGGCCGGCGCGCCTTGGCCCGGTCAATTTCGCGCTGGCGAATTTCAAGGTCGACCATGGACGTCGCCCCGTTGAGGTAAACGGTTTCACGCTCCGCATCGAACGTGGCGCGCGGCAGGAGGCGGGAGAGAAAACGCAGTTTCATTTCAGTGCTCCTTCTTCCTCCCGGCGGTTAAAGTGTGCGCTGCAACAGCCCCGCGCCAGCCCTTTATGCGCAGGGCTGCCATGCGGGGCGCGCATGTTGCGGGGCGGCAAAGAACCTATTTTTTCGCCGAACGCGCCATAATTCCGGCGCAGGCCCGCAGATGCGTCATCACCTGCGGCATGGCTGAAATGTCAAAGGCGGTCTTGGCCTTGCTGTCCGGCACTTCGGCCTGCAGAAAAGTCAGCCGCGCGCCGGTTTCGAGGCTGCGGACAAATTCCTGCGGCAAGGGTTCGCTCACGGTGACCATGCCTATATCCTTGGCGATTAGCTTTGCCTTCAGCCGCACCGTGTCGTTGGGCGCTGCGGTGAGCGCGATCCGGGCGGCGTCCTGCGGCACGGCATCCGGCCAGAAGAACACACTGAGCTCATACTGGCCCTTGTCATCGAGCCGGATCTGCAGCGCGTTATAAGGAGCCATGTTGAACTCGAGCGGCGGACGGTTCAGCGCCGTGCATTTTGTCCCCGCGCCGAAAATATGCCAGGCGCCCATATCCACCTGAAAATAGCCTTCGGCCATGGCCGGCGGGGCGGCGAGACCGAGAACAAGGAATGCCGCGCGTCGAAACATGATCATCTCCTGACCGCCCCGGCGCACGATAGCATGAAAGCGGGGGGATGGGCGAGCGGCGGCGCCCTGTCGTTCCGAGTCTCCCCCTCATCTGCAAAAACTAAGACTTGGCAAGGGCCAAGCCTAAGTTTTTGCTTCTTCCCCCACCAAGGGGGAAGCAATACCTTGCGCCATCGCTGCCAAAATCAAGGGGCGCAAAAAGGGCAAAAATGCCGGCCACTGCCTTCCCCTTGGTGGGGGAGGACGCAAAAACTTAGGCTTAGCCCTTGCTAAGTCTTTGTTTTTGCTGGCGAGGGGGGCAGCCGGTGCAGGAGAAGCTCCTTCTCACTTGCCCCGCCCAGCCCGCCATGATTGTATCCCTGCCAAGGAGACCTCCATGCGCCAGCGCCAGCCGCCGCGCCTGCGCGGCTTTGCCCGCGACATGCGCAAGGACCCGACGGACACCGAATCCGAACTCTGGCAGGCCCTGCGCGGCCGCCGCCTCGGCAACCTCAGATTCCGCCGCCAAGTTCCGCTCAGCGGCTATATTCTCGATTTCGTCCGCTTCGAGGCCGCGCTCATCGTTGAACTCGACGGCAGCCAGCACCTGGGGTCAGAGGCCGACGCGCGGCGGGACGCCATGCTTGCCGGGCGCGGGCTGATGACACTGCGGTTTGAGAATGACGATGTCACGGACGATATTGACGCGGTGAGCGCGAAGATTTTGGCGGCGGCGAAGCTCCGTCTTGCCTCCCCCTTGGTGGGGGAGGACGTAAAAACTTAGGCTTAGCCCTTGCTAAGTCTTAGTTTTTGCTGGCGAGGGGGAACGCCCTCTCCGGCAAAGCTCCGAAACGGCCGCGCCACCCAGTCGATCCGAGTTTCCCCCTCCTCTGCAATTTCTAAGACTTCGTAAGAGCTAAGCCTAAGAAATTGCTTCTTCCCCCACCAAGGGGGAAGCACAGTCCTGCGCCATGGCTGCTGAAATCAACTGTGAAAAGAGAGGCAAAAACGGCGGCGCGCTGCCTCTCCCTTGGTGGGGGAGGACGCAAAAACTTAAGCTTAGCCCTTGCTAAGTCTTAGTTTTTGCTGGTGAGGGGGAACGCCCCTCTCCGGCAATGGCTCCGCCCCGGCAGCGCCACCCAGTCGATCCGAGTTTCCCCCTCATCTGCAATTTCTAAGACTTAGCAAGAGCTAAGCCTAAGAAATTGCTTCTTCCCCCACCAAGGGGTAAGTGAAACCTTGCGCCCTCGCAGCCTAAACCAACGGTGAAAAAAAAGCGAAAACGGCGGCGCGCTGCCTCTCCCCGAAGTGGGAGAGGACTCAAAAACTTAGGCTTAACCCTTGTTAAGCCTTAGTTTTTGATGGTGAGGAGGACGGTCGATTCAGGCTTATCTGCTGTCGCGCGGCGCGAAATAAGTGCACTGTCACCGTTTTCCCAGTTTGGCGCTAACATCTCTTCCAACTGTATATGTTAAAACAAAACTCCGATTTTCCATGTATTGCCTTGTCTCTATAGACAATGTCTATGTCGTCAGTCTTTCTAAATAGAACCCTATTTTTATCTGCGCTAAATAATACAAAATCTGATCCAAATCTTAATATCGCCACACCAATGTCGTTGTCAATGACATAATCGTGATTTTTCTCCCTCATAGCGTTGTTCGCATAGGCGTTTCCAAAAGCAAAAATTGCTACAAAATAAAATACAATTCCATACATTGTATCGGCGCGCGCGCCATTTAATCGAGCCTGTAATATGTATCCTAAGCTGATTGAAAATAATACAACAGGAATAGAAACGTCAACTAGACGGAAATCGGCGTTCTCGACGAATAGCTGCCAAAATATAGAAAGAACAAATGCAACTATAAAAACAAAACCGGAAAATTTAATCATAGTCCGTTTGGGATTGGTTGAGATTAGCGCATTTTCTTCGAGGCCAAATATTATCCCCCAATTTAAGATCAGCACCGGGACGGAAACCAACGAGAAAACCAAATGCTCTTGAAATGAAAACAATGTAATAAACTCAATTCCTATTGCACTGAAAAACCCAACAGTGAATAGTATTCCAGAAACCGCCACCAGTAAAGAGACTACTGGAACTAACTTTCCAATAGCCTCCACTGAATCTTTATTGGTGATTTCAACTTCTTTCACTTAAACAATTCTCTTTAAGAACACCCGCTCGTCGCCCCGCATGTATCGCACTTCTCACAAGTCCCGTTCCTGACCATCGTAAAGTTCTGGCACTCCCCGCACGAGTTCCCTGTATAGCCCTGCATCCGCGCCTTCATCCTCCGGTCCGCCTCAACCTTTTTGGCCTCCGCCGCCGCATCCGCAGCCGCATCCGTGAACAGGGCGGTCACCGGGCTTTCCTCTTCGCTCGCAACCTCCTCGATAAAGTGCTTGGCCCGCTCCTCATAGTCGCGTTTGAACGAGGTCTCTTCCTCGAAATCCTCGCTGGCCACCAGCGCCAGCGCGCCCATGGTGAGGGGACGGGAGGCCGTGGCTTTGGGGGCGCTGCCGCCGAGCGCGCCTTTGGGGTCGGTGTTGGCGGAGACGACTTTGAGGTTTGCGCCGCGGGTCAGGCCTTTGGAGACAGCGACTTCCGTGCCGCCGCCCTGCATGCCTTTGCCGAGCGAGGTGTTGGAAAAGTCTGATGTGTCGACATGGGCAAGATCATGACGGCCTAAGTAAGAGACGGCGAGTTCGCGGAAGACGTAGTCGAGAATGCTGGTGGCGTTCTTGATCGCGTCATTGCCCTGCACCATGCCGGCCGGTTCAAATCGGGTGAAGGTGAAGGCCTCGACATATTCCTCCAACGGGACGCCATATTGCAGGCCGAGCGAGATGGCGATGGCGAAATTGTTCATCATCGCACGAAACGCCGCGCCTTCCTTGTGCATGTCGATGAAGATTTCGCCCAAACGGCCATCATCATATTCGCCGGTGCGCACATAGACTTTGTGGCCGCCGACAATGGCTTTTTGCGTATAGCCCTTGCGCCGTCCGGGCAGCTTCTCGCGGTCGCGTTCGCGGATGACGCGCTCAACAATGCGCTCAACGATCCGCTCAGTCACTTGCACGGCACGCGCCGCTGTCGGCTGGGCGAGATAATCCTCGACCGCGTCATCCTCGTCCTCATCATCGGCGATGAGCGATGAATTGAGCGGCTGCGAGAGTTTCGAGCCATCGCGATACAGCGCATTGGCTTTCAACGCGAGTTTCCACGACAGCATATAAGCCTGCTTGCAATCCTCGACCGTCGCCT
>JANMMM010000288.1:0-11369 GCA_031373225.1 Phyllobacteriaceae bacterium
CCTGGCTTGTTATTGACGCATTCAAATATCTCAGCCCGCCCCCGGAGCCGATACAAGAGCTTGGCACAGAAATATGACAATTCAAATAGTCAGCGCCGCGCCGGCCCGCCATTCATACAGCGCATCCGGCTCGCGCTCTTCGATTTCTGCGCCGTCCGTCAGCTGCACGGGCCGCGCGCCGTGATTTTCATAAAAGCGCCGTGCCCTGAAGTTTTTTTGGAACACCCAAAACCGGAAAGATGCCTGACTTCCCTCTGCGCGCGTGAGCAATTGCGCGCCAATGCCCGCCCCTGAAACTGTGGCAGCACATACAGCTGCTCCAGCCAGCCGGGCAACACCGCGCTGTAACCGGCGATCTCCCCGTTCATTTCCGCAATTGTCAGATTGAAATGCGGAAAAACCCGCTCACGGAAGAACTGCACATCCTCCTCAGGCGTGTGCAGCCGCGGCAGAAACGGCAGGCATGTTTCACGCACGCTGCGGAACAGTGCCGCAACAGTGTGCAAATCCGATGGCTCCGCCTCCCGCAGTCTCAACCCGGCCATCTCAGGCACTTGAGCTTAGAAATCTGCCGCCAAGATGAAAGGCCGCCGCCAGCGCCAGACAGAAAACGCCGATAAAAAGCATCACGCCCGGGCGGCCGGCCACATCGCCGCGCACAAAGTCCGAGAGAAGTGATAACAGCGACAAGGCGCCGGTCACAAGAAACAGCCATTGCCCGGCGACAAGGCAGGCGCGGAATAGGGCTTTGGAAAAATGCATCCTTGCCTCACAAATGCTTCGTCTGCATTGTTCCATTTCCACGCCGCCGGGGCCAGCGCCATTCTTTGGAACGGCCATGTTTCACCACATTCCATATGCGACACGCCATTTCAGCAGTCCGCGTAAAATCACTGTTGCTTTCCTGCGAACAGTGTCGCAAATTGAAAAAAACGACATGCGCACTCTGTTCCTTCAGCGACATGCCGGTAAAGGGGTTGAAATGAACACGCCGCCTGCCCTCAAACGTTCCATCGTTTTCTTGCTGGTGCCTGATTTTTCCATGATCGCATTTGCGACGGCTATAGAGCCGCTGCGCCTCGCCAACCGCATGCTCGGCTATGAAAGCTACCGCTGGCGCCTGGCCTCGGCGGACGGCAAGCCGGTGTCGGCGTCGAACGGCGTTTCCATCGCGGTCAATTCCTCGCTTGATGAGGAGCGGCGCATGCTGATGGGGGCGGACAAGCCGTCGATGATTTTTGTCTGCTCCGGCATCAATGTCGAGAAATACGCCAACAGAAGCGTATTCGGATTCCTGCGCGAGGAATATCACCGCGGCGTCGCGGTCGGCGGACTGTGCACCGGCGCCTATATTCTGGCAAATGCCGGGCTGCTTTCCGGCAAGCGCTGCGCCATCCACTGGGAAAACCTGCCCGGCTTTTCCGAGGCCTTCCCCAAGGCCAATGTCTTCGCCGATCTTTTCGAGATCGACTCAAACGTTTACACCTGCGCGGGCGGAACTGCCGCATTGGATATGATGGTCAAGCTGATCGGCGACGACCATGATGAGAATCTCGTCAACCGCGTCTGCGAGCAGGCGCTGACCGACCGCATCCGAGCGCCGCAGGACCGTCAGCGCCTGCCGCTGCGGGCGCGTCTCGGCGTGCAGAACGCCAAAGTGCTCTCTATTATTGAGCTGATGGAGGCCAACCTATCCGAGCCGCTGTCTCTCCTCGACATCGCCGACGAGGCTGGCCTGTCCCGCCGCCAGATCGAGCGGCTCTTCCGCCAGGAGTTGGGCCGCTCGCCGGCGCGTTACTACCTTGAAATCCGGGTCGACCGTGCCCGGCACTTGCTGATCCAGTCCTCCTTGCCGGTGGTTGAAGTGGCCGTCGCCTGCGGCTTTGTCTCTGCCTCGCATTTTTCCAAATGCTACCGCGAAATCTGCGGCCGCTCGCCGCAGCAGGAACGCGCCGAGCGCAGGCAGCCGCTCGCGGCGTAAGCGGGCGATGCTGCCGACTGCCGCACTTGTATATGGAACCCAAGCCTAAGTTGTGATACAGTCTTTCCCGGGGCGCTTTCTAACTCATGGAGAGTGCTATGGATAATTATGTCATTTTGAGAGATCTGTCGCGCGCAAAGCCCGCCGCTCGAGATTTCAGAATACCCCGGGCTGGGACCGACGTAACCGGGTTTGAGCCAATTCCAGAAACCATCGTAGAGACCGAAGCTGCCACTGCCGCCGAGGCCCGGGACCTGTCAAGGGATCCGACAGTGGTGGCGATCACCAAGTCCATGCCGACGAAACTCATAAAGCCCATGGGAGGCGGCACGCCGCCGTCGGCTGCGTCCGTTTGGGGCATCGGCGCCGTTGGTGCTGATGTGACATCTGCAACCGGCGCAGGCGTCAAGGTGGCGGTCCTCGATACCGGCATTGACAGCGCTCACGCCGCCTTTGCCGGAGTGCAAATTACTGAGAATGACTTTTCCGGGAGCGGCAATGGCGATGCTCAAGGCCACGGCACACATTGCGCTGGAACCATATTCGGACGTGACGTCGGCGGAACGCGCATTGGCATCGCACGGGGCGTATCGCAGGCTCTCATTGGAAAAGTGCTCACAAACGATGGAAGCGGTAGCTCGGACATGATTTTCCGCGGCATCCAATGGGCCGTCAACGAGGGCGCGCGGGTGATTTCCATGTCCCTTGGCTTTGATTTTCCAGGCTTGGTTGACGATTTGGTGAACAAGCAGAACCTGCCGGTCGACTACGCCACTTCAGCCGCGCTCGAGTCGTATCGCGGCAATCTGCGAATGTTCGATGCTCTGATGTCGCAAGTTCAGGCAAACGCCGCATTCGGCCTCGGAACGGTTCTGGTCGCAGCGGCTGGAAATGAAAGTAAACGCGACGTGGATCCGAACTACGAAATCTCGGTGTCAATTCCCGCAGCGGCTAATGATATCGTTTCTGTCGGCGCGCTTGCCGCAGGGGCAGGTGGATTCACAATGGCCAACTTCTCCAACACCGGTCCTATCATCAGCGGCCCGGGCGTAAAAATCACCTCGGCGAAGACTGGTGGCGGATTGATCGACCACAGCGGAACAAGCATGGCCTGTCCGCACGTCGCGGGCTGCGCGGCGCTCTGGTGGGAGGAACTTGCCTTCCTTGGCGTGCCCTTGACCGCCGCAAATGTCGTTGCACGTCTGCGCGCGTCCGCGTCAATATCGGGCTTCGCGGCAGGCGTTGATATCGCTGACCGGGGTGCAGGCATGGTGAAAGCTCCTCCCGCGCATATTGTTTGAGTTCGGACGTCGGAAGCGGCGTTGCGCCCGCTTCCGCCCGCCGCTAAAACCTCACTCAGGCCCAGAAAGCTGACTGCCAAGTTGTTGGAATGATTCAATTTGAATAAACCGGCTTAACGGCAATCTAATCGCTCATTGTTATATCACTCACAGGCGGGATGCGAGGTGAATGGTGAACATCCGGAATTTCAAGTGGGCGTTGTTGGACGGAGGAGCGGTGAAAGCAGGCTTCGCGGTCGCGTTCATCTCAATGACTTCGGCTGCCCTCATCAACCTCATGATCTGGCTCGCGTTCGGCGAGGCGGGAGCGCCGGGCAAGGCGGGATTTGCGCTTGCATTCTGCGTGTCGGCCATCGCCGGCATTGTGTCAGGGCAACTCAGTCTTCGCCGGTTGAAAATCATCGATGAGGCGCAGGACCTCGCGCAAACGATAGCACGGGGCGAGCTTGATGCTGCGTTCACTGTCACAAGGGGCGGGTCAGGCCCGCTGCTTTATAACCTAAAACTCTTGGCGGAGGCGCAATTGAAACGCGTTGAAGAATTTCATCGGCTGTTAGAAGATTCCCGCATCCGCGAGGAGCGGCTCTATGAAGCGCTCGACACACTGGATGACGAGATCGCTGTTTTTGACCAAAGCGGCATGCTGGTCTGCATCAACAAGGCCTACAGTAAATTCTGCAACGCCACGGGCGCCTCTGTCGCGCCGGGGATGATGCGCCCGGAAATATTGAAGGTGATGGTAGACGCGCCCGGAAACAGCGTGCCGCAGAATGAGCGCGACATGTGGCTCGACCACCAGCTCCAGATGCGCGACCTCGCGGCAAACGGCGGCAAGCCTGTGGACTCGCTGCAGCGCGACGGAAGACATTTGCGCTTCACACTGATTGAGACGCCGCAGAAGAACCAGATCGAGATCACCACAGATATAAGCCGGGCGGTGAACGACCATATGGATGTCGAGCGCTCCCGCCGCGAAGTCGAAGCCGCCGAGGAGATAAAGAGGACGACGGTGTCCCGGTTTGCACAGACGATACGTGTGCCGATGACCGGTGTTCTGGCCGCAGCGGAATTGCTCAACGACACCGAACTTAACCCGGCGCAGCAGGATAAACTCGATATTATCCGGCGCTCGTCCGGCACTCTCCTCGGCGTCATGGAAGACATGATGCAGACGGCGGCGTCAAATTTCGATGCCGCGCCAGAGGCGCAAACCCGCCCGGTCAGCCTTGAAACCGGCAGACCGCGCCGCGCATTGCTGCTCGTCCGTTCCGGCGACCTGTCGGACCGGCTGTCCAATCTCCTGACGCAGGACAGCGTTCAAATTGTCTCGGTTGAGACAATCGACCTGGTTCTGTCCCTCCTCTCGCAGGAGGATGAAGACTGCGTGCCGTTCGATTTTGTCATGACCGACGACGCGGCGGCACTGGAGGACCTGCGGCAATGGAGCAACTCGGTTCTTTCGGTCAACCGGCCCAAACTGATCAATCTCAATCATGTGATGAAGGAAGGTTTCGTCACACCGGCGGCGGTGGAGCCAGCTCTTTCTGTTGCGGAAAGCGCAATTATCGCGCCGCCCGCACAATCTGATGCGCCGGCGGGCGCCGAAACGCCGCGCCGCGTCTTGCCACGCGCGCTGCCTGCGCTTTCGGGAAGTGCCGGGGAAGGCGCGTCCCCTGTCAAGAAAACCAAAAAACTGCCGATCGACGTTCTGATTGTTGAGGACAATGACGTGAACCAGATCGTCTATGATCAAATCATGAGCAATTGCGGCTATCATTATTTGATCGTTTCAAGCGGCGAGGAAGGCGTCAACACTGCCCTGCGCGAAGCGCCGCGGCTGGTGCTGATGGACATTTCCATGCCCGGCCTCAACGGCCTTGAAGCGACAAAGCGCATCCGCGAGCAGTTGAACGGCAATAAGCGTCCAGTCATTGTCGGCATGACGTCACATCTCCTGACCGGCGACAAAGAAAAGTGCCTTTCCGCCGGCATGGACGATTATTCGCTGAAGCCGAACACCGTCGGCCCGCTGCGCGCCCAGATCGCCGCTTGGCTTGGCACGGGCGCTAGGCAGACTGCGGCGGCAGGATAGAGGACGCCGCTGACGCTGGTTCGGTGTTCAGTCACCCGCCTGCTCGCGCTTGAGATCAAACACATGCAGGACAAAGTCCTCGTGCGGCGGCAAAGCGCGGGATTCATACAACGCGCGGGCGAGGAGATTGTCAGGCTCGGTGCCAAGCCAAGCCTCCCCGCTCCCGACCAAGCGCCAGCATGGCGTCGAGCAAGCGTCCACCTATGCTTTGCCGCAGAAGGGCGCGCCACACCCATCTCGTCAATGTAAAGCTCCGCCGCCTTGTCCGGATGGCGGTGAATGACGGCGGCGCACTTGCCGACGATCATGCCATCTTGGATTGCAGCAATGAAGAAATGTCCCGGCTCGCGAAGTTAGGCGGCGAGCCGCTCCATCTGCACCGGCTCGTCGAACACGCCCTCCACCATATGATCAAACAGCGGCGCATCTTCCGCCGTTAGAGGCCGGATTTCGGCGCTCGTGGCTACTTGGGTTTGCCGACAGCCATGTCGCGCGCCTTTCCGCCGGGCGTCACCACTTTCTTTGCCGCAGCCTCTTGCTCTTTTCGCACTGCCTTCCGCGCAGCTTTTTGCTGTTGCTCGGCCTCCCGTACTTCGGTTTCTCTATCGCGTTCTCTCTTATCGAAGTCAGCGGCGTTTCTCGCCAAGTCAAACGCGGCAAATTCAGTGGAGGGCGCAGCTGCGCCTATGGCGCGCGTCGCCGCACCGCCAGATCCGGAACGCGCCGGGTTGACAATCTCGGTCACTTTGCGTGTCAAATCGCGGGTGCCGGAAAGGTTTGAGACCGTCTGCGCCCAAAACGGCGCGCCAAGCCCCACAAGCAGTCCGCCAACAAGGAGCCAGAAGGCTTCGCCAAAGCCGGGGAAAATGGCATTCTGCCACCAAAGGAACTGGCCCTTGCAGAACCCGCCGGTCAAGTCCCCGCTCTTGATCTTGGCGGCGTTGGCTTTCATTTTCGCCTTGTCAAGCTTGTCGGCGCACAACATGATCTTTTGCGAATCAGGCCAGCCCACGGACGCGCCGAGACCCTGCAACTCCACCACCTTCTCGTTAGCCTCGGCCATTTCTTCTTTAAAGGCCTTCACAGCGTCATCAATCTGTTGCTTGGCTTTCACAGGGTCCGGATCGAGCTTTTCAATGGGTTTCTGCAGGTTCGCCACCTGCTCCCTATACTGCTCACTGACGCTATCTGCGAGGTCGGCCACGTTCTTGGCAACGTCCGGACTTCGCACATAGGTGGAGACCAGCTTGTAGGGCTGAACGAAGAAGACCCACGCGACCACGAAGGCCACAAACACCGAAAGAAGCCGGGCGCGGCGTTCGAAATAGGTTCCAATCTCGTCTCCGAATGCGACATACTTCTGGGCAATGTCTTTAAGCACGGCCTCTCCGAGATTGTTGGCGGTGTCGATAATCTTGGGGTCAGCGAGCTTTTGAGTGAAGACTGCAACGGGCACATCGGTCATGAGGCGAAAATCGAAGGCGTTGGAGATCGCGCCGGTGATGTTCGAGGGAAGGCGTTTTAGCGCGGCTATGAACCCCACCGCTGCCGCCGGTGTGGATGGAGCGGGGGGCAACTCGTCAGAGCCGGTGCTGGCCCGGTTTTGCATGATCCGAAGCGCAAATTCCGTTCTTGCCTCAACTGGATCGGCGGGTTTGACTGTCAAATAGGGTAATACAACTTTGTCATACAGCCTTTCCAACATCAGCTGCATGCCTTTGGCGCGCAAATTCCAAAAGCGGTGGATCATTTCGACAAAGGTCGAGACTATGATCGCAAAAATCAACATTGTGACGGCGAAGGCCAAAAGCGCGGTCAGCCACTGCATGGCAATCTCCTCCAAAGAGAATAAGCGGACCTGAGTGGATTTATTCTTGTTCTTATTCCGAAAGATTACGCGCATTTGCGCGCAAATCAACAGCGAATTTGACGCTGCGTAAAGCCCGGTTTTAAGAGCGCGGCTTCAGGCTCTCCGGATCATACAGCGGCGCATAGCCGACGCCCGCCACTTCCACCGGATAGCGGTCGCCGAAATATTCGATCTCGAAGCGGTTACCCTTCACGGCCTTCTCATGCGGCAGGTAGGCCAGCATGATGGTCTTGCCGATAGTCGGGCCGAAGGCCATGGAGGTCGAGAAGGAACGGCGGCCAAGTGAATCCACAAGTGTCTCGCCCGTCGCAGGGTCGAGGATCGGAACCGTGCCGACCGGGTAACGCTTCACTCCCTTGGAATCGACATTGGCCTCCAGCGTCAGCGTGCACAGCATCGCCGCCTGGTGCGGCAAGGCGCGGTGGGCCACGTTGGCGGCCTTGCCGCGGAAATCGGCTTCTTTCACTTTGGGGCGCTGCAAATCGACTTCGATCAGATTGTATTCGGTCAACAGGTCGGCGTTCTGCAGGCGCAAACTCTTTTCCATGCGGCGCGTGTTGGCATAGGTCTCGACGCCGAACGGCATGATTCCGATGGCGGCAAGCGCGTCCCAGACCGGCAGCGCGTCATCGTAGCGCATGTGCAGCTCCCAGCCCTGCTCGCCGACGTACGAGATGCGGAAGGCGGTGACATCGGTCCCGGCGATTTTGATCTGCCGCAGCGCGGCGAAGGGGAAGTTCTCCGCATCAAGCGCCGCAGGGTCTTCGACCACCTTCTTCAGCGTGGCGCGCGCGTTCGGACCCCAGACGCCGAGCGTTACCAATTCGCTCGAGCGGTCGGTGACATTGATGTTCCAGCCTTTGTCCTCAGCTAGCCGCTTCACATAGAGCAGGTCGCGCGGACCGGCGTCGGCGCCGTCAATGACGCGGCAGCGGTCCGCCATGCGGATCACCGTCAGGTCCGCCCGCACCATGCCCTTGTCGTCGAGGAAATGCGTGTAGATGCCTTTACCCACATTGGCGTCGCCGCCGATTTTCGCGGCGCAGATCCATTCCAGCGCCTCGACATGGTCCGGCCCTTCCACATCGAAAATGTAGAAATGCGACAGGTTGACCATGCCGGCATCCTCGCTCATGGCGAGGTGCTCGGCGTTGGAGACGCGCCAGAAATGGCGGTTGTCCCATTCGTTTTCGCGCACAGGAATGCGGTCGCCGTATTTCTCGAGGAGATGCTCGTTGGCGGCATAGCCATGCGCCCGCTCCCAGCCGCCAAGCTCCATGAAATAGCCGCCCAGCGCCTTTTCGCGCGCGTAGAAGGGCGAGTGTTTGATGTTGCGGCCCGTCGCAAACGGCTCGCGCGGATGGACGGCGGGATTGTAGACCTTCTGAGCCGTCTCGCCGCAGCGGCCGGCGATGAAATCCTCCTTCATCTGGTGTTCGTAAAAGCGCGCATAGTCGAGCTTGGCATAATCATATTCGGTGCGCCCGTCGGTCATCAGATCGGCAATCAGCTTGCCATAGGCCGGGCCGTCCTTGACCCAGACGGCCACCGCGTAGAACAGTCCCCTCACCTTCCGGCTTTCGCCGAATGAAGGCCCGCCGTCGGCGGTGACCTGTAAGAGGCCGTTGAACGAGCGCTTCTCGTCATAGCCAAGCTCGCCAAGGATCGGCGTCAGCTCGATGGCTTTTTCCAAGGGTTCAAGAATCTGCTCCATGTCGAGGTCGCGCTGCGAGGGCGACAGGCGGGACTGCTGCTTCTCCAGAATGTCCCTGGGATGGCAGAGGCGCGGATTCTTTTCTTCGTAATAGCCCCATTCGATCATGCCGCCTTCAGACGTGGTCGGATCGCCGGTGTCGCGCATATAGGCGGAGTTGCCCTGGTCGCGCAGCAGCGGGTAGCCGATGTCCTTGCCGGTGCCTTCAAACTCTCTGTACGGCCCGAAGAACGTCAGCGGATGGTCGATCGGCATGACCGGCAGATCTTCGCCCGCCATTGCGGCAATCAGCCGTCCCCAGATACCGGCGCAGACGACGACATGGTCCGCCATGATGGTGCCGCGCTCGGTGACGACGCCCTTGATGCGGCCGTTCTCGATGACGAGCGACTTGGCCGGCGTGTTGGTGAAGATGGAAAGCTTGCCGGTCTTCTCCGCCTTGTCAACCAGCATGCCCGCCACCGCCTGAGAGCGCGGGATGACGAGGCCGGCGTCCGGATCCCACAGCCCGCCCTGCACCATTGATTCCTCAATGAGCGGAAATTTCTCCTTGATCTCCTTCGGCCCGATAAGCCGCGAGCGGGAACCGAACGCCTTGGCGGAGGCGACCTTGCGCTTGATTTCCTCCATGCGGTCATTATCGCCGACGCGGGCGACTTCAAGGCCGCCAATGCGCTCGTAATGGCCCATCCTGTCGAAAAAATCGATGGAGTAGAGGGTGGTCCACACGGACATGAAATCGTGCGACGCTGTATAGCAGAAATCGGAGGCATGGCCGGTGGAGCCGATGTCGGTCGGAATGCCCGACTTGTCGATGCCGACTATATCGTCCCAACCCCGCGCGATTAGATGATGCGCGACGCTCGCCCCTACAATGCCGCCCTGGCCGATAATGACGACCCTGACCTTCTGCGGAAATTTCGCCATTACGCGCTGCTCCAAATCAATGCTTGGGCGCACATTATTGGTCCGGCGCAAAGAGGCAAAGCCCATTTGCGACACTGCGCGCAATTCACGCGGCGGGCGCGGGTTTCCAGACGGAGAGCAGGGTTTTGATGGAGGGAAGCAGCAGCAGGAACAGCGGCGTCAGATACGCCCCATGCACCCGCGCGTCCGGCAGCGGGAACAGGATGAACCGGGCGATGATGCCGCCGACCAGAGCGAGGAAAATAATCTCGGCGCGGGCGTCCATTTTCCCAAGCGATGTGCGGATGAAGGCCCATGCAGCCACGAGAATAACCAGCATTCCCGGCCATGCCAATTCGGTCACGCACCGCACGAGGCCGGAGGCGAGCGCCTTGAAATATACGGTAGGCGAAAAGTCCGGGTGGAACCCTTCCATTGTCAGCTGCTGCGCCACGTTTGAAAACCAGAAATGCGTCCACCAGCCGGGATGCCCCGCGCCATACGAGAGGAAGGAATAGGCGATGGCGGCGGCAATGAATGCGCCGAACGCGCCGAGGCTGATCTGGCGGAAGAGGACGAAGAGGACGGCCAAAATGCCGAGAAAGGCAATCGTGTCGGCGCGCACCATGAAGGCGAGGAACAGGGCCAGTACCGAAACCATCTCGCGCTCGCGGTAAAGCGCGTAGAGACCGAAGGTGAACAGGGCCATGAACAAGGCGTCCGGCGAGCCGAGACGGGCAACGTCCGGATAGCCTGAAATCATCAGCGCCCCTGCGGCCACAGGCCCATAAGCGAGCGCCTTCTCCCGGAATAGCCATAGGCCGATAGCAAGGCCCGTCGCCAGTGTTGAAAGGAGGGAAATGAGACGAATCGTTCCGACTTCGCCAATATAGGGAGCAATGCCTGCAATGAATGACACATACAGCGTCTTCACCCGGTACATCGGAAGCATGGAGTTGAACGCGGCTGCGTCTTCGAATTGGCGCGCGCGGTAGGCGTCGCCCTTCGCGAGCAGATCAAACGATGCGGGATCGACCGCTTCCTTGACTTTTTCATAAGCAAAATCATGCACTTGATGCGGAGAGTTGAATCGGTGTTCGGAGCCTGCGGCGACATAGGGCAGCATGTCCCAGTTCGCGTGCGGGAATTTCGCGGAGGCGATGCAGGTCAGCGCGATGAACGCGGCGAAGACCGCCGCGCCGATATGCGGAGAATTCCGCAAAACAAGCGCGGTCAGCCAGACGAGCAGGCGCGAGGCCCAGTCTTCGCGGCCCTCCTGCATCCCGATGCGGCTGGTCAGGCTCACATCACCTGGCTTTTGACGAAGTCTTTGACGATGGCGATGATTCCCCGGCTGAGCAGATCATCCAGTGAATCCGCGAACTGCGCCACATGCGCCCTGTTGCAGATCAGCGGCGGTTCGAGGCGGATGACGTTGCGGTTATATTCGGTGAAGGCGACGAGCGTGTCCTTCTGGGCGAGCAGCAGCGCGCCGATGAAACCGC
>JANMMM010000293.1:0-1851 GCA_031373225.1 Phyllobacteriaceae bacterium
GGCCACCGCGTCGGTCATCAGCCCGACAAAGTTCGACATGCCGGAGCGCATCAGGCGGGCAGCCTGATCGGGGATGTAATTCATGTCTTTGAGATGTTCGAGCACCGCCTCGCGCGTCTCGGACTTGACCGCAGGATCGGCGTTGACGATCCGCGACACGGTCTTGATCGAGACCCCCGCCCGTTCCGCAACTTGCCGTAAAGTGACCAAGACCGCTCCTCCCAAAGCTGTCATGACAACGTTGTCATTCGTTAAAAATGAGCAAATAGATAAATGACAACGTTGTCAAATGAAAAGTGTGCTGCAAGTGCGAAGAGCTACCGCACCCCGATCCCGGCAATCAGCGCGCCGTCAATCACATGGTCGGAGCCGGAAATGAAACCAGCTTTGTCCGAGGCGAGGAAGGCGATCAATTCCGCCACTTCCTCCGGCTCGCCGATACGCCCAAGCGGATGCGCCGCGCCGAAGCGGGCGAAGACCGCGTCAAGGTCGGCGTCCGGCCCGTCAAACTTGCGCGCCGCCATTTCCAGGATCGGCGTGCGCACGGAGCCGGGGCTGACTGAGACGACGCGGATTTTGTCGGGCGCAAAGTCCAGCGCCATCGCCCGCGTCATCGCATGGATCGCGCCCTTTGAGGCGACATAGGCCATCACGCCGGCCTGGCAGGCATGGCCCTGCACGCTGCACACATTGACAATTGCCCCGCCGCCCCGCGCCCGCATCAATGGAACGCCGAAATGCGCGGTGAGGTGGATGGAGCCGGCGTTAACGGCGAGGCAATTGGCGAAGGTTTCCGGGGAAGTGGAAACGGCATCGCCATAGGGATGAATGGCGGCGGAATTGACGATCACATCAAGGCCGCCGAACCGCTCCATCAATTCTTCAAACGCGAGCTTGACCTCGTCCGGCGCACTGACATCCGTCCGCCGCACATGAATGCCGTCCTTGGCGAGCGCCGCGTTGCCCGCCTCGTCAATGCCCAGCGCCATCACCCGCGCGCCGCCTGCCAAGAGCCGAAGCGCCGCCGCGCGGCCTATCCCGGTTGTGCCCGTGACGAGCGCGGTCTTGCCTGTGAATTCCATTTCTTCCCGCCCTGTCACTTCGCCGCCCCGCGCAATCCGTCCGCCAGCGCCGACAGCGCGTTGGCGATCAGCTTTACCGTCTCCGGTGGCGGCAGCGGTATTTTCAGGCTCGGCGCCCCGCTTGCCGCATCGCGCTCGATCCAAGGATGCGCCGCCGCCTTCGGATCATTGGCCGCCGCCAGAGCCGAGGCGAACTGCGCTCCGGCCTGCAGCAGGAATTGCCATGGGTCGGGAGCCGCGCCGGGAAGCGGGGCGGCGGCTGGCTCGCTCTGTGGCGCGGCGGACGCGGCCTTTGCAGACGCAGTTTCTTCCGGAGCCAATACGGCGCTCTCCGCCGAAGCCGCCGCATTCTGCGCCTCCTCCGCCGGGGCGACCGCCTCGCTGCTTCCCATCTGCCCGGTGACGCTTTCGACATCTTTCATGAACCGCGTCAGCCGCGAGCCGCCGAGCGAAATTTCGCTGGCCCCGCCGTCGAGAATGCCCGCCGACAGCGAGCGCTTGAACGCCAGCACCGACAGCATGCCCTCCTCAATCGTGCCTGCGGAAACGAAATTGATCACATGCACCGGGCGCTTCTGCCCCATGCGGTGAATGCGCGCGATGCGCTGCTCAAGCACCGCCGGGTTCCATGGCAGGTCCATGTTCACAATGGTCGAAGCATGCTGCAGATTGAGGCCGGTGCTGCCGGCATCGGTCGACAGGAACACGCGGCAGGTGGGGTCGCCGCGAAACCGCTCAACCAGGGCTGGCCGTTTTTCCGATGGCACGC
>JANMMM010000301.1:0-3390 GCA_031373225.1 Phyllobacteriaceae bacterium
CCCTCATCCGCCCCTATCGGGGCACCTTCTCCCCGTCAGAACGGGGAGAAGGGGTTCACCGGCCTTTGCGGCTCTTCCCTTCTCCCCGCCTCTTGCGGGGAGAAGGTGGCCCGAAGGGTCGGATGAGGGGCAGCTCCGAAGGTCAGAGATTATCCGGCGCTGTCTTGCGCCACCTCATATCAGCATTGGCAATCCGGGCAAGACACTTGACACTTTTGCCGCCGTGGATTTCTTGGCGCATCATGACCTTCATTCCCGACCTCTCCACCATCCTCCAGTTCGCCCTCGCCACCGCCATCATCACGCTGACGCCCGGCCCGGACATGACTTTGTTTGTCGGACGGGCCTTGTCGTCAGGCCGGGCTGCGGGGTTTGCCTGCTTTTTCGGGGCAACGACCGGCATTTTGGTCCACACAACATTGGTGGCGCTGGGTCTGTCGGCGCTGATTGTCGCCGCGCCTGCGGCCTTCTTCGCGCTGAAAATTGCGGGAGCCGGATATCTGCTCTGGCTCGCTTATCAGGCGCTGCGGCACGGCTCGGCATTTTCGCCATCCAGCGCCAAAGGTCCGGAGCGGACTTTGTTCAGGCACTGGGCGACGGGGTTCGGCATTAATTTGCTCAACCCGAAGATCGTCATCTTCTTCGTCGCCTTCCTGCCGCCATTTATCACGCCGGGCGATCCTCACGCCTCCGGCAAGTTGTTTTTCCTAGGACTTCTCTTCATCCTCATCGCGATACCGATGACAATTCCTATGATCATAGCGGCGGACAGATTTTCCGCCACACTGAAGCGCAATCCCAAAGTCATCCGCAGGATCGACTATCTGTTCGCCGGGATTTTCTCCGCCTTCGCCGTCAAGATTCTCTTGACGAACGCGAAGTGAGGCTGTCCGCCAGCCGGTCAAGATTTTTGCCGGAATTGCGCCCGGCCAGCAGCCAATAGACCGTGCCGCCGACCGCCCCCGCCGCGAGCGCCGCCATCATGATGCCCGGCCTTGGATTGGCGAGCGCCATGGCGTTGGCCCGTATCGCCAGCGCCGCCAGCCCCGCCGCCATCCCCGCCAGCGCATGGAACAGCCATGAGCGCCTGTTGCCCACCTCCGCCCACAGGATCAGCGCCAGCGCCGGAAAAAACGCGTCGCGCGCCGCAATCACCGCCACAATCGGCAGCGTCAGCCCTGCGGCGATCCCGGCGGGCAGTTCCAGTCCCGGCTCGCCGCGCGTCACGCCGCCCCAGATCAGGAACAAAGTGAAAGCGCAGGCGGCGGTGACGGCCAGGAGATAGGCGAAAGCGATGACGATGAAGCGGAATATGTGGGAGAGGAGGCGGGTCATTCCTCCCCATGCCCCGCAATCATCATCGCCTCAAACGCCATCCGGTCCACTTTCCGCATCCGCTCGCTTTCGCTCTTCAGCTGCCCGCATGCCGCAAGAATGTCGCGGCCCCGGGGGGTGCGGATGGGGGAGGCGTAACCGGCTTCGTTGATGTAATCGGCGAACTTTTCGATATGCTCCCAGCTTGAGCATTCATAGTCCGTGCCGGGCCATGGATTGAACGGAATGAGGTTGATCTTGGCCGGAATGCCCTTGAGCAGGCGCACCAGCTCTTTGGCGTCGGTGAGCGAATCGTTGACGCCCTTCAGCATCACATATTCAAACGTGATGCGCCGCGCGTTGGTCACGCCCGGATAGGCGCGGCAGGCGGCGAGCAGCTCTTTGAGCGGGTATTTCTTGTTGATCGGCACCAATACGTCGCGCAGTTCATCGCGCGTCGCATGCAGCGAGACGGCGAGCATCACGCCGGTCTCGCGGCCGATCTCGCCGATCATCGGCACGACGCCCGACGTCGACAGCGTGATGCGGCGCTTTGACAAGGCCAGACCGTCGCCATCCGAGGCGATCAGGAGCGCATCGCGCACATTGTCATAATTATACAGCGGCTCGCCCATGCCCATCATGACGATGTTCGACACAAGCCTGCCTTCCGACGGCACAATCGCCCCGGCCGGCGTGTCGCGGTGCGGAAAGTCGCCGAGCCGGTCGCGGGCGACCAGCAGCTGCGACAGGATTTCCTCCGTGGTCAGATTTCGCACCAGCTTCTGCGTGCCGGTGTGGCAGAAGGTGCAGGTCAGCGTGCAGCCGACCTGGCTCGAAATACACAGCGTGCCGCGCCCCTCCTCTGGGATGTAGACCGTCTCGATTTCGACGGGACGGCCCGCGCCGCGCGGCGGAAACCGGAACAGCCATTTGCGCGTGCCGTCCGACGAGATTTGTTCTTCAACAATTTCCGGGCGCTGGATGGTGAAGGCGTCCGAGAGCTTCGACACAAGGTCCTTGGAGATATTGCGCATATCGGCAAAGTCCGACACGCCCCTGACATAGAGCCAGTGCCAGAGCTGCTGCACCCGCATCCTCACCTGCGGCGGCGCGATGCCTGCTGACAGCAAAGCCTCGCCGAGCTGAGACCGCGTCATACCGATCAGCGACGGCTTGTCGGTCAGCGCGGGACGGAGCGTGGCGCGGGTTTCGGGGTGGGTGAGGTCGAGGGAGAGGGTCATCGATTGTTCCAGCTGATTGGCGCCGCTCTAACACCAATGGCAGCAAAGGTCACGAGTTCGCATGTGCGTCAGAAAGCGCAAAGCCCCAATCCTTCGCCGAACACGCCGCCGCTTATGCGGCCTTCGGGATCGAGACTGAGCTCGACATCGCCGCCTCGATAATAATCCACAAGGAAGATGCTGCTTCTGACAAAATCAAGATCGGCTTTCAGCTCCCCATATTGCACCTGCACAGACGCGCCTTCGTCGGCTGAAGCGACAACCAGAGTGCCGTCTGCCGCATGACTGTCACAGGCAAGCTCACGATACTGCCTGTTGCGCATATACAGAGGCGTGGACGTTCTCACCTGATCAAAAAGCATGACGCCGATTATCAGGAGTGCGATAACGGAAAGCGCTTTTTTCATTCAGCCTTGCTCATTTGAAAATCCAGCTCACAAACAAACGCGGCGTCAATGTGGCTCCTTACGCGTAGGCGGCTGCCTTCGCTGGGTATGCTTCCTCAATATCACGCCCCGTTTCCGGTCTGATCATTGAAATTCCAAGGGACGTACAGGGCGTGTGGTCCTGCCGATTGGAACTGATTGAGAGTGTGGCTCGCCACACGCCCTGTCACGGCTTTTTGCCCGGGCTGGCGCATGGGACGCTCCGGTAAGAGCATGCGAAGGCCAGGAGGGACATGGCTGAGGGGCTCCGCCCGCCGGGATAACCACACCCGGCTGCCATAGGCCGCCCGCTCCCCCGAATGCCGGTTGATCACCCGGTCCCCATGAGAGCAGCGAGGGCAGAGTAAGCGATGTTTGAAGGGCGGGGATAGAATGCCGCTTTTATT
>JANMMM010000350.1:0-4514 GCA_031373225.1 Phyllobacteriaceae bacterium
GAGCAGACATTCTGGTCCGGCCAGTCGCTGGAGGAACTGTACCGCACGCTCGCCGACCGCGCGACGGTCGGCATGGGCTCGATTTTTGTCGCCGCCATGCGCGAATGGAAGAAATCCTACGAGCGCGGTGCGCGCTCTCCCATCGGCCTGCAGATGCGCATCGACAAATCAATGGATGTCGCGCTGACGCGGGAGATCGAGGGGCTGGAGGGCCGCCTCGGCTTCCTTGCAACAGTCGGCTCGTCCGCGCCTTTTATTGGCCTGTTCGGAACCGTCATCGGCATCATGACGTCGTTTCAGGCGATCGCGGCATCCAAGAACACATCGCTCGCCGTCGTCGCGCCGGGCATCGCAGAAGCGCTGCTCGCCACCGCCATCGGGCTGCTCGCCGCGATTCCGGCGGTTATCGCCTTCAACAAGCTCTCCTCGGAAGTCTCCAAGATCGAGACGCAGCTGGAAGGGTTCGCGGACGAATTCTCCGCCATACTCTCGCGTCAAATCGATGAGAAAATTGCCAAGCAATAGGATTTCACCATGGGCATGGCAGTTGGGAACCGCGGCAAAGGCGGTCGCAGATCGCGCCGCAAAGGCGCTTTGATGAGCGAGATCAATGTCACGCCGATGGTGGACGTGATGCTGGTTCTCCTGATTATATTCATGGTCGCCGCGCCGCTGATGACGGTCGGCGTGCCGATTGACCTGCCGGAGACGCAGGCCAAGGCGCTGAATGTCGACACGCAGCCGATCACGATTTCCGTCGACAATGCCGGCGGCATATTCATCCAGGAAACGCCCATCGGCATTGACGAGCTGGTGCCCAAGCTGAAGGCAATCGCCGGGCAGGGGTATCAGGAGCGGATATTCGTGCGCGGCGACAAGGCGGCGGATTATGGCACGGTGATCGCCGTCATGGCGCGGATATCGTCGGCGGGGTTTAAAAATCTTGGCTTGGTGTCGCTGCCGGAGCAGGGCGGCTAGCGCCAGATGAACCGCGCGCTCATCATTTCGTTTGTCCTGCATTTCGTGCTGCTTCTGCTCGGGATTGTCTCGATGTCGTCGCCGCGCCAGATGGCGGTGGCGAGCGTTGACGCGGTTCCGGTCGAGATCATTGAGGATCTGACGCAGGTGCAGCAAGGCGAGAAGCAAGCTGAGAAGGCCGACAAGCCCGCGCCGACGCCCACTGAGAAACCAGATGTGAAGCCGGATGCCGTCAATCCGGGCGAAACGGAGCTGGACGTTAAAACGCCGCCCAAGCCCGCCGAAAAGCCCAAGCCGGTCGAATCCGCCGAAGCGCCGCCGCCCGCGCCGGTTCCGGTGACCAAGCCGGATCAGAAAAAGCCAGAGCCGCCCAAACCCGTCCCGGAGCTGAAGCCGACCAAGGCCGAAGACGAGGTGGCGAAAGCCATCGCCGAGGAAGAGGCCGCATCCAAGGCGGCGGAAGCGCAGGCGGCGAAGGCAGCTGAACAGAAAGCGGCGGAAGCCGCTGCCGAAAAGGCCGCTGCAGCCAAGGCGGAAGCGGCGGCCAAGACTGCCGATGCGGCAAAGGCCGAAAAAGCTGCGGCGGCGGCGCAGGCGGCTGAGGCGTTGAAACAGGCCGAAGCCGACAAGGAGGCCATTGCACAGAAGGCGGAGCTTGCCCAGAAGGCTGACGAAGCGGCGCGCGCGGCGGAGGCCAAAAAGCAGGCCGAGGCCGACAAGGCGGCCGCTGAGGCGAAAGTTCAAAAGGAAATCGCCAAGGCCGACGCTGAAGCAAAGGCGGAGGCGGACAAGGCGGCGAAGGAAAAAGCCGCAGCGAAGGCAAAGGCGGATTCCGACGCGAAAATTCAGGAGGAGATCGCCCAGGCCGAGGCCGACGCCAAGGCTGCCGAGAAGAAGGCGGCGAAGGAAAAGGCCGCCGCTGACGCCGAGGCCGAAGCGGACGCGCAGGCCAAAGCAGAGGAAAAAGCCCAAGCCAAGGCCGACGCCGAGGCAAAGGCGCAGGCAGACGCCGAAAAGGCCGCCGAAGCGAAAGCGGCAAAGACTAAGAAGGCCGCCGAGGCCAAGAAGCTGGCGGCTGCTGCGGCGGCGAAGGCCGCCAAGGAGGAAAATCAGCTCAACGAAGAGATCGCCGCGCTGCTCGACAAGGAGAAGGGCGCCGCCGGCGCGAAGAAATCCAAGGACAAGGCGGCGCAGGGCGCGAAGAAAAAGTCCAGCGGCGCGAAGCTTTCGGTCTCCGAAATGGACGCGCTGCGCGGCCAGATCGAGAAATGCTGGAACCCGCCGTCCGGCGTCGCCGACGCGGCGGGGCTGAAAGTGTCGATCAAGATCAATCTCGACCAGTCGGGCAATGTCGTCGGCAAGCCGGAGATTCTCTCCGGCGGCGGCGATTCCGGCATTGGGCGGCTGTCGGCGGAAGCCGGGCGGCGCGCCGTGCTGAAATGCCAGCCGTTCAATCTGCCCGCCGAGAAATACGACACGTGGAGCGAAGTGATATTCAACTTTGACCCGAGCGAGATGCTGCAATGAGAATGTCATCACTCCACGTCTTCGTTGTGACTGCGCTTTTTGGCGGCGCTGCCGGTGTTTCGTATGGCGCGGAACTGACGCAGGCCGAAATGAGCAAGCTGATTGGCGGTGTGCAGAAATGCTGGAACCCACCCGCCACCTCCACCGGGAAAGTGATGGTAAGTTTCAAACTGGACCGATCCGGCCATGTCATTGGGACGCCGCAAACGAGCGGGGTGCAGGTGAGCGGGGAAAAAGCGGACCTGCTCGCCGCCGCCGCAAGGCGTGCCGTGCTGAGATGTCAGCCTTACGAATTGCCCGCCGAGAAATATGAAGTCTGGAGCGAAGTGAACGTCAACTTCGCCACTGAATGAAATTAGGAAATAGAAAGGCCCGAACCTATGAAGCTTAAGCTTAGAACCCTGATTACCGCGCTGTTTGTCGCCCTGTCGTCTCTGGCCTTTGCCACGCTGACGACCCGCGCCGAAGTCGTGGTTGACGTCACCAAGGGCAATGTCGAGCCGCTGCCCATCGCCATCACCGACTTCCTTGCGGGCGGCGATCTTGGGGCTAAAATCTCCGGCGTGGTGGCTGCGGATTTGAAGCGGTCCGGCCTGTTCGCGCCGATTGACCAAGGCGCCTTCATTGAGAAGATTTCCAACCCGGATGTGTCGCCGCGCTTTGAAGACTGGAAGGTGATCAATGCGCAGGCGCTGGTCACGGGCCGCGTGACGCAGGAGGGCGACGGGCGGCTCAGGGCCGAATACCGGCTGTGGGACACGTTCGCGGGAAGTCAGCTCGACGGGCAGCAATTTTATGCCAACCCCGACAATTGGCGGCGAATCGCCCATATTATCGCCGACGCGATTTATGAGCGGCTCACCGGCGAGAAGGGCTATTTCGACACGCGCATCGTCTTCGTCTCCGAGTCCGGCCCGAAGGACAAACGCATCAAGAAGCTTGCCATCATGGACCAGGACGGCGCGGGCGTGCGCACGCTGACCAATGGCAAAGACCTGGTTTTGACGCCACGCTTTTCGCCGAACAAGCAGGAAGTCACCTACATGTCGTTCGACGGCGATAAGCCGGCGATTTATCTGCTGCAGCTCGAAACTGGCCAGCGCGAGAAGGTCGGTGATTTCCCCGGCATCACCATCGCGCCGCGCTTCTCGCCCGATGGGCAGAAAGTGGTGATGAGCCTGTTGCAGGACGATGGCAGCGCCAATCTTTACACGATGGATCTGCGCAGCCGCGCCGTGACGCGTCTGACCCAATCGGCGGCGATCGACACCGGCGCGTCCTATTCACCGGACGGAGCGCAGATTGTCTTTGAATCCGACCGGGGCGGCAAGCAGCAGCTTTACGTGATGAGCGCCGGTGGCTCGGAGCCGAACCGCATCTCCTTTGGCGACGGCTCCTACTCGACGCCCGTCTGGTCGCCGCGCGGCGATCTGATCGCCTTCACCAAACAGTCCGGCGGACAGTTCTCCATTGGCGTGATGAAGACCGACGGATCGGGCGAGCGGATATTGACCACCGGCTTCCACAATGAGGGTCCGACCTGGGCCCCCAACGGCCGCGTGCTGGCGTTCTTCTCGCAGCCGGCCGGGGCGGAGCCTAAGCTCTACTCGATTGACCTCACCGGCTACAACAGCCAGCCCATCCCGACCCCGCAGGCCGCGTCCGACCCGGCTTGGTCGCCGATCTTGGAGTGAGGCTTGCATTCTGTGCAGTTTGTAGCTACGTCAAGGCTACAAACTGCACAGAAGGTAAAATCAGATGAATGCCGATTCCATCGTTCGTGCGCGTATCGACACTGCAACCAAAGTGAAAGCCTCTCTCGCTCTCGAAGCAATGGGGCTGACTATTTCCGACGCCATACGGCTGCTAATGCTGCGGGTCGCTGACGAAAAGCGGCTGCCTTTCGAGATCAAGGTTCCTATTGCAGGGACAGTTGCGGCAATGAGGGAACTGGATGCCGGCAAGGGCAAGCGCTTTGCCGACGCGGATGCCTTGTTTAAAGATCTTGG
>JANMMM010000371.1:0-12441 GCA_031373225.1 Phyllobacteriaceae bacterium
TCCCGGAAGCAGATTTTCAATCCGCGCAAACTGGTCGTCCCGAAGTCCGTAGCGTTTCATCAGAAAGCCTCCTGTTCGAAGGCTCCCTATGAATCACGCTTTATTGGGTTTGAGAATCCGCTAAATGACGACACGACCTAGCAAAGTGACTTGATTGCATTGTTGACTCTTGCCCCGTCAACTATACGTCGTATGCTCAAAGCAGCGATTGGGCTTCTCAGAACCAACTGGGTTGGGAGCGGAGGATTGCAATCACGAGGCTGGCCTTGGGAGCGCGCTTGCATATCATCGACAATGTCAACACGCTCTTAGGTGATGATCTTAAGGAGGCCATCAAGGCGAAATCACGGATAAAAATCGCGGCTTCCTGCTTTTCAATCTATGCATTTGAGGCGCTGAAAAGCGAGCTTTCAAAAATCGAAGCACTGCAGTTTATTTTTACCGCGCCGACCTTTGTCCCGGCAGATGTTACCGACAAGCTTCAAAGGGAGCGCCGGGAATTCTTCATTCCAAAAGCTGGCCGCGAGAGTAGCCTTTATGGTTCTGAATTTGAAATTCAACTGCGCAACAAACTGACCCAGCGCTCCGTCGCGCGCGAATGTGCGGCATGGATCAGAAAGAAGGCGACGTTCAAATCCAACAAATCCAAATCCGCAATGCAGCAATTTGTGCATGTCGAGAGCGGGGAGCAGCACCTCGCCTATATGCCGCTGAGCGGTTTTACGGCGGTCGATCTTGGATACCAGCGGGGCGATGCCGTTTCGAATTTCGTCAACCGGTTTGACGAGGCGACCAGTACGGGAACCTATCTTCAGCTCTTTAATCAGATCTGGAATGATGAGGAAAAACTCGCCGATGTCACGGCTGCGATCTGCGATCACATTGAGCAGGTCTATCAGGAAAATGCGCCCGAGCGCGTTTACTTCATGATGCTCTACAATATTTTTAACGACTTCCTCGAAGAGGTGGGCGAAGATGTGCTGCCCAATGATTTGACCGGCTACCAAGACAGCCTGATATGGAGAAAGCTGTTCAACTTTCAGCGCGATGCGGCGACCGGCATCATCAACAAGCTTGAGACCTATAATGGATGCATTCTGGCTGACAGCGTCGGACTCGGGAAGACATTCACTGCGCTCGCCGTGATCAAATATTATGAGCTCAGAAACCGGGCTGTCTTGGTCCTTTGCCCCAAGAAGCTGGCGGACAATTGGCTGAACTATAACACCAATCTGAAAACCAACCTGTTTGCAGGGGATCGTTTCAACTATGACGTCCTTTGCCACACAGACCTGTCGCGCACATCTGGGGAATCGTTTGGCGTACCGCTGAACCGGGTCAATTGGGGAAACTATGACCTCGTCGTCATCGACGAGTCGCATAATTTCCGCAACAATGATGTCTTCAAGGACAAGGAGACGCGATATCAGAAGCTGATGAACCAGGTCATCCGCCAAGGCGTCAAGACCAAGGTATTGATGCTGTCGGCAACGCCGGTGAACAACCGCTTCAATGATCTTCGCAACCAGCTGGCGCTGGCCTATGAGGGGCAATCCGAGGCGCTGAGCAAGAAGCTGAAAACGACAACCAGCATCGAGGAAATCTTCCGTCGCGCGCAGGCCGCTTTTAACAATTGGTCTAGGCTGGCGCCGGAAGAGCGCACGGCAGCGGCCATACTGAAGGCGTTGGACTTTGATTTTTTCGAGCTGCTTGACAGTGTGACAATCGCGCGCTCGCGCAAACACATCACGACTTTTTATGACACATCCGAAATCGGAAAATTCCCGGAGCGGCGCAAGCCGCTGTCGTTTCATTGCCCGTTAACGCAGGGCAAGGATGTGATGGACCTCAATGCCATTGTCGCTCATCTCACGGTGCTGAAGCTCGCGGTCTATGCACCGGTCAGCTACATTTTGCCGAGCCGCCTGCGCAAATACGAAGAGCGATATGACACCGAGGTCGAGGGCGGCGGCGGCAAGCTGAAGCAGGTGGACCGCGAGCGCAGCTTACAGGCGCTGATGACGACCAATCTCTTGAAGCGTCTCGAAAGTTCGGTCGAGGCATTCCGGCTGACGCTACGGTCGCTGCGCGGCAACATCACCAGAACGCTGGCGACAATCGATGATTTCGAACGGTCCGGCGTTGCGGTGAAGGTGACCGATTACACGTCGGAATTTGAGAATCTGGACGCCGAAGATGAAGACTTTGCCATGGCGGAGGAATTTCTTGTCGGCGGCAAGGTGCAGATCAGTCTGAGCGATATGGACGTGCCTTCGTGGCAGCATGAGCTGCGTTCAGACCAGACCATCATTGACGGTCTCTTGACATCGATGGACCTGATCACGCCGGATCATGACGCCAAGCTGCAGCACCTGAAGCAATTGGTGCATGATAAGATCGACAACCCGCTGAACGAGGGCAACAAGAAGGTTCTGATCTTCACGGCCTTCGCCGACACGGCAAACTATCTCTATGCGCATATGGCTGAGGCCATGGCGCGTGAGAAAGGCTTGCACACGGCCAAGGTGACTGGCTCGGACGGGCCGAAATCCACGCTCAAGAAGCATTATGACTTCCAGTCGATCCTCACGCTGTTTGCCCCGCGCGCCAAGGAGAAGCATCTGATCCTGCCGCATGAGCCGGCCGAGATTGATATCCTGATCGCCACGGACTGCATCTCGGAAGGGCAGAACCTGCAGGATTGCGATTATCTGGTCAATTACGACATCCACTGGAATCCGGTGCGCATCATCCAGCGCTTCGGGCGCATCGACCGCATCGGCTCGCCCAATGACCAGATCCAGCTCGCAAACTACTGGCCGGATATTACGCTGGACGAGTACATCAATCTGAAAGAGCGCGTCGAAAACCGCATGATGATCGCCGATGTCACCGCCACCGGCGATGACAATGTGCTCACCGCCAAAAGCAGCGAGATTGCCTACCGCAAGGACCAGCTGCGCCGCCTGCAGGATGAGGTGATTGAGCTCGAAGATGTGAAGACCGGCATTTCCATCACCGACCTTGGCCTCAATGATTTCCGCATGGATTTGCTCAATTATGTCAAAGACCATGGCGACCTTGGCGCCATGCCGCGCGGCATGCATGGCGTTGTGCCGGCGGCGCCGGAGCTGGGGCTTTTGCCCGGCGCGATCTTCGCGCTGCGCAATATTCATGACAGCGTCAACGCCAACTTGCAAAACCGGCTGCATCCCTATTATCTGGTCTATATCAGCAATGATGGCAGCATCATTGCTGACCATTCCCAAGTGAAGCGCCTGCTTGATCTGGTGCGCGTCGCCTGCCGTGGCGTGGATGCGCCCATGCCGGATGTCTGCCGCTTGTTCAACGAAAAGACTGATGACGGCAAGCGCATGGGGCAATATTCGGACTTGCTCAGCGAGGCGATCCGCTCGATGATCGATGTGAAGGAAGAGAAGGATATCGACAGCCTGTTCTCCGGCGGCCGGACCAGCGCTCTGGTGCACACGATTGCCGGGCTGGCTGATTTTGAGCTGATCGCCTTTCTGGTCATCGAGGCGGCAAGCCCATGAGCGCGCTGTTCGCGTGGCCGAAAGGCGCGGCCTATGGCAAGGTGGTGCCGAAATCCAAACTCTATGACCATGCCGATATCAGCGCAGCGGCGAAGGCGCGGTTTGTCGCGCAGGTGGATCAGATTGTCTGGGCCTATAAGCTCGCGCCGGAAACGATCAACCTGCCCGCCACCAAGTCTGTGCTCGAAATCCAGATTTTCCGCATCACTTTGAGGTCCGGCGAGCTCAGCCATGATGTGCTGCGCGCCATCGACAAGGCCATCGCCACCCCCATCCTGTTTGAGTTTAGCTTTGGCGGCAGGCAAAAGACCGTTGCGGCCTACAAGCGGCCAAGTGAGGCGGACAGCGCCAAGTGGGTGATCAGCGATTATTTCGAAGGAGAATGGACGGTGGATGACGCGCCGCGCGCGGCGCTTCCCGTTGCGCTGAACCTTGGCGGCCTTTATGAAATGCTCCTCGCCCCACTGCTGCCGCATGCGGCTCTGGAGGGAGAGAGCTTGGGCGGGCAGGTGATGCGGCTTGAACAGGTGCGCGCCATTGAGCGCGAGGCGGACAAGATCAAGGCGCGGCTTTCCCGCGAGAAACAATTCAACAAGCGCGTTGAAATCAATGCCGAGCTGCGCGAAGTGAACAGCCAGCTCGACAAATTGACGCGCAAACAAACGCAGATTTAACAGGTTCGACGATGGAAAAGATGAAGCTGCACTCGCCGAACCTGACGGATGAGAACGTCGCGAAAATCCGCGTTATCTTCCCCGGCTGCGTCACCGAGGCGCGCGACGCCAATGGCAAACTGCGCCTTGCGGTGGATTTCGACCAGCTGCGCCAGGAGCTGTCCGACCATATCGTCGAAGGCCCGCAGGAGCGCTACCACCTCAACTGGCCGGGCAAGCGCGAAGCCCTCATCACCGCCAACGCCCCCATCGCCAAAACGCTGCGCCCCGCCCGCGAAGAGAGCGTCAATTTCGACACCACCAAAAACCTGTTCATCGAGGGCGATAATCTCGATGCGCTGAAGCTGCTTCAGGAGACGTATCTCGGCAAGGTGAAGATGATTTACATCGACCCGCCGTATAATACGGGGAATGATTTCGTCTATGACGATGATTTTTCTGAAGATAGCGAAGGGTTCTTGAGGCGGTCAAATCAGAAGGATGAATCCGGGGTTAGGTTGGTGACCAACACTGAGGCCAATGGGAGATTTCATTCTGAATGGATCTCGATGATATATTCTCGTTTGAAGCTTGCAAAAAATCTTCTTGCTGATAACGGAATGATATTCATTAGTATAGATGATAATGAGATGTCAAGATTGCGGGCAATTTGTGATGAGGTATTTGGTCCAGATAATTTTGTCGAATGCTTTGTTTGGAAAAAGAGCTACGGTGGCGGCCCAAAGGAAAAATATGCTGTAACTCAGCATGAGTACGTTTTAATGTATTCTAAGAGCATTCAAAATCTCCCTGCATTTTCATTACCTTATGATCCAAAGAAAATCGAAAGATACTACAAGGGCACAGATGAACATGTCGGCATTCGTGGCCCGTTTAGGCTTAAACCTCTTGAAGCCACGAAGAGCATGGATGCTCGACCCAACCTTGTCTACGATGTCATACTTGATGCAGGGCAGGTTATAAAGCCACAGCGCCAATGGCTTTGGTCCAAAGATCGCGTCCTTGAGGGTTTGAAAAACAATCATGTAATCGTAATTCGAAACGGTGACAAAACCACCTTGAACTACAAGCAGTACCTTAGAGATGCGGGAGGGGTAGAACGTGGCGAGAAGCCATTTAGCGTCATTGATGGGATATTTACCCAGCACGGCACTGACGATTTAAGCCGTCATTTTCCCGGAGCGGTTGTTGTTCAGTTTCCAAAACCTGTGGCACTCATCAAGCAGTTCATTGAAATTGCAACCTCAGACGATTCCGAGGCCATAATTTTAGATTTCTTTGCGGGAAGTGCGACCACTGCCGAAGCATGCTTTTCACTATCCGAAGCAGTTCGACGCAACGTAAATTTTATTTTAGTACAAATTGCGGAGCCGACACCCGAAGATTCACCTTCTCGACGTGCTGGATTTGAAAACATAGCGGAGATTTCTAAAGAGCGAATTCGTCGGGCCGGTCGCATGGTGGAAAAGACGGAGTCGTTGTCAAACGCGAAGAGCGACATCGGCTTTCGCGTGTTGAAAATCGACACGTCCAACATGCAGGATGTCTATTACACGCCGGGTGCAACGAGGCAGGCGGATTTGCTGGCGGCGGTGGACAATATCAAGCCGGACCGCACGGGCGAGGACCTGTTGTTTCAAGTGCTTGTCGATTGGGGCGTGGACCTGACTTTGCCCATCCGCCGCGAGAGCATTTTGGGCAGATCAGTGTTTTTCGTTGATGACACCGCGCTCCTTGCCTGCTTCGACACCGGCATCAGCGAAGCGCTGGTGAAGGCGCTCGCCGCGCGTCATCCGCTCCGCGTCGTCTTCCGCGATAATGGCTTTGAGTCTGACGCAGTAAAAATCAACGTCGATCAAATCTTCCGCCAAATGTCGCCGGGCACTGAAGTTAAGTCGATTTAACGCCATGGACCAAGCTGCGCTGCAACATATTCTGACCGGCCTCATCGTCACCTGGGAAAACGAGGTGATCGAGTTCAAAGAGGCTAATGACAACTTTCCGACGAGTGATATCGGCAAATATTTTTCGGCCTTGGCCAATGAAGCCAACCTGCGAAATGTGGAATGCAGCTGGCTGATTTTCGGGGTTCGAAACTCTGATAGATCAATCGTTGGAACCGAATACCGAAGTGACGCCGTGAGGCTTCAAGGCCTGAAACTGCAGATTGCCCAAGAAACCGAACCCAGCATTACGTTTCGCAATGTGCATGAATTTCACGATGGCGGCTTCAGGATCGTGATGATGGAAATACCGGCGGCCCCGCGTGGGTTGCCCATCGCGTGGAAGGGCCACTTCTACGCCCGCGCTGGTGAGAGCCTGGTCAGCCTTGGTCTCGACAAACAGGATGCGATCCGCAACCAGACGCTTGCCAGCGACTGGACAGCGCAAATCGTGCCGACCGCTTCGGTCAGCGATCTTGATCCGGTGGCCGTTCAGCGCGCCCGTGACGCCTTTGCGCAGAAGCATGCCAACCGGATTTCGGCAGCGGACATTGCGGGCTGGTCAACCGAGACCTTTCTCGACAAGGCAAAGCTGACGCAATCCGGCCGATTGACCCGTGCCGCAATCTTGCTTCTCGGCAATGCCGAGTCCGCCTATCTTTTGAATCCTAATCCAGCCGAATTGACATGGAAGCTCGTCGGGCAAGAGCAGGCCTACGAGCACTTTGGCCCGCCGTTCTTCCTCAACACTTCACGGCTTTATCAGCGCATTCGCAATATCCAAATCAGGCTGTTGCCTGCCGATGAATTGATCTCTTATGAAATTGCGAAATACGATCAGCGGGTTGTTCTTGAAGCGCTGCACAATTGCATTGCCCATCAGGACTATGCGCGCAACGGCCGGATAATCGTCACCGAGTTTCCCGACAAACTGACATTTGAGAATGAAGGGCTTTTTTTCGAAGGCAAGCCTGAAGACTATATCATCGAGCAGAAGACGCCTTCGCGCTACCGCAACCCCTTCCTGACGCAAGCCATGGTTCAGCTCAATATGATTGACACAATGGGTTTTGGCATTCGCAGCATGCATGAAACGCAGCGCAAACGCTATTTTCCAATGCCTGATTACAAGATTGACGGTTCGGTGCGCATGACGATTTATGGCGGGGTGGTTGATCCGGCCTATACGCGCCTGTTGATGCAAAGAACCAATCTGCCAATTGGTGATGTGTTGGCGCTGGATCGGGTTCAGAAGAACCTGCTCATTCCTGAAATTATGGTCAAGCACTTGAAACATGAAGGGCTTATCGAGGGGCGAAAGCCACGCTTTCATGTTTCGGCCCAAGTTGCAGCTGCCACCTTCAAGAAGGCAGAGTACATTCGAAACCGCTCGTTTGACGACAGGCATTTTCAGGACATGATCGTCGAGTTGATCAAGAAGTTTGGCGGCGCCAAACGGCAAGACATCGATACGCTCATTTTGGACAAACTCAGTGACACGCTGAATGATACCCAGAAGCGCACCAAAATCGGCAATCTGCTCAGTGGGCTAAAGAGCAAGGGGAAAATCCAAAACTCCGGCTCCAGGACCGCTCCCAACTGGCAAATCAAGGAATAAACGGTGAACGGAACTAAGAAAGAAATAAGAAAGCTACGAAAGAAATTACGAAAGCCGCTGCCTAGAGTTTTCGTAACATTCTGAAATTGTTTAACTAATTGTAGAAAATGGAATAATTGTCGCTCCATGAAACTGAAATTCAAGCTCCAGCCCTACCAGACCAACGCGGTGGACAGCGTTGTCGATTGTTTTGCCGGACAGCTGCGCAATGACGGCATCCGCTACCGGATTGATCCTGGCGCAAAGGCGCAGGTGTCGAGTTTTGAAGAGGGTTTCAAGAACACCGATATTCAGCTGAGCGAAGCGCAGGTGCTGGAGAATATCCGTGCCGTGCAGAAGCGGCAGAACCTGCCTTTGTCCGACAAGCTCATCGCCAGCGCGGGCTGCCGCTTTAATCTCGATGTCGAGATGGAGACCGGCACGGGCAAAACCTATTGCTACATCAAAACCATGTTTGAAATGCACCAGCGATTCGGCTGGTCGAAATTCATCGTCATGGTGCCCAGCATCGCCATCCGCGAGGGCGTCTATAAATCGCTGCAGATCACGGCGGACCATTTCACGCAAAGCTACGGCAAAAAGGCGCGGTTCTTCATCTACAATTCCAAGCGGCTGCATGAGCTGGAGAGTTTTTCGTCGGACGCCGGCATCAATGTGATGGTCATCAACATACAGGCCTTCAACGCCTCCGGCGCGGACAACAGGCGCATTTATGACGAGCTCGATGATTTCCAGTCGCGCCGCCCGATTGACGTGATCTCCAGCAACCGCCCGGTCATCATTCTCGACGAGCCGCAAAAGATGGGCGGCAAGGCCACAATGGAAGCGCTGCCGAAGTTCAAGCCCTTGATGATCCTGCGCTATTCGGCCACCCACAGGGTGAACCACAACAAGGTGCACCGGCTGGACGCGCTCGACGCCTATAATCAGAAGCTGGTCAAGAAAATCGCCGTTCGCGGCATCACCATGCGCGGGCTGGCGGGCACCAACGCTTACCTCTATCTCGAATCCATCGAGATTTCCAAGAAAGCGCCCGTCGCGCGCATCGATATGGAAGTGAGGCGCGCGACCGGCGAAATCAAACGCGAACTGAAGAGATTGGAGGCCGGGCGCGACCTTTATGATATGTCAGGGGGACTTGACCAATATCGCGGCTTCACCATTTCGCAGATTGACTACAATCAGGACGTGGTCGAATTCACCAACGGCCACCGGCTGACAGCCGGACAGGCGACGGGCGATGTCAACGAAGACAATATCCGCCGCATCCAGATCCGCGAAACCATCAAGGCGCATCTCGACAAGGAAGCGCAGCTGTTCGCGCAGGGCATCAAAGTGCTGTCGCTGTTCTTCATCGACGAGGTGGTGAAATACCGCGACTACGCGCAGCTGGACGAGAAGGGCGAATATGCCCGGATATTTGAGGAAGAGTATGAGCTTCTCAAAGACGAATATCTGGGCGAGCTGGCACTTGAAAACGACGCTTACCGCGAGTTCCTTAAGCGGGATGCGGCGGCCCGGGTGCACGATGGCTATTTCTCCATCGACAAGAAGAAGCGGCTGGTTGACCCGGCAGTGAAAGCCAGGGGCGAAGACGCCGGGCTTTCCGACGATGTGGACGCCTATGACCTGATCCTGAAGGACAAGGAAAAGCTGCTGTCACAAGCCGAACCGATGCGCTTCATCTTCTCGCATTCCGCCTTGCGCGAAGGCTGGGACAATCCGAATGTCTTCGTCATGTGCATGCTCAAACACAGCGACAACACGATCTCGCGCCGCCAGGAAGTCGGCCGCGGCCTGCGCCTCTGCGTCGATCAGAACGGCGAGCGGATGGATCACCCGGCGACCGTGCACGACATCAACATCCTGACGGTGGTCGCCAGCGAAAGCTATCAGGATTTCGTGGCCAACCTGCAGCGCGAAATCAGCGAGACACTGTCGATGCGCCCGCGCAAGGCCAACGAGACGTATTTCACAGGCAAGATGATCACCACCGGGTCCGGCCCGCTTGAGATCAATGCGGCCATGGCGAAACAGATTTACCGCTACCTGCTCAAGAACGACTACACGGACGATTCCGATCAGATCACGCAAGCCTATCATGATGCCAAGGATGCTGATGCGCTGGCAACTTTGCCGGATGAGCTGAAGCCCTATCAGGATCAGCTGTTCGCATTGGTCGACAGTGTCTTCAGTGAAAGTCAGAAGCCAGAGATCGGCGATGACCGTAAGCCAAAGCTCAACCCGCTGAACGCCAATTTTGACAAGAAGGCATTTCAGGAGCTTTGGTCACGCATCAACCGCAAAGCCGTCTACCGCGTTGAGTTCGAATCCAACGAATTGATCACGAAATGCATTGCGGCGCTGGACAGGGATCTGCGCGTCACACCGCTGCAATATACCGTCAAAGCTGGCATCCAGACTGACAATTTGACCGATGATCAAATGCGATCTGGTGCTGGCTTCAGTGAGAACGAACAGGCCACCTATAAGGGCGGCAGCGTGGAATCCGGCGTCAGATATGATCTGGTCGGCAAAATCGCCGAAGGCGCGCACCTGACAAGGCGGACCGCAGCAGAAATTCTAGCCGGGATGGAACCTGCGATTTTTGCGCAGTTCAGGAACAATCCGGAGCATTTCGTCGCCGAGGCCATCCGCCTGATCAAAGAACAAAAGGCGACGATGATCATTGAGCGGCTGCGCTATGACACGATTAATGACAGGTATGACATTGACGTCTTCACCTCGAGCCAAAGCCGGCAGGATTTTTCCAAGGCGACCGAAAAGCTGAAAAACCACATCTATGACTATCTCGTCGCGGATTCTGCTGTTGAGCGTAAATTTGCCAAAGAGCTGGATACAAGCTCGGATATAGTCGTTTACGCCAAGCTCCCCAAAAAGTTTTGTATACCGACACCTATCGGCGACTATACGCCCGATTGGGCAATTTCCTTTAAGGAAGGCGCCGTCAAACACGTCTACTTTGTTGCCGAGACAAAGGCGGCGATGTCTGATTTTCAGTTACGCAATGCAGAAAAGATAAGGATAGATTGCGCAAGAAAATTTTTCGATGAGCTTAATTCCAAAGTGGAAACTGAAGGCGTCAAATACTCGGTTGTCACTGATTTTGGCTCGCTCATGGCAATGGTCCATTGATTCAGGTTCCATTGCCCCGTCTTCGCATCCGAGACTTTCTTGCTTTTTCGCAATTTGGCAACGATCTTCGAATTGATCCCGCAGCGCTTGGCGAGCGCAATCAGGCTCTCATGACCGTACAATATCGCTCGACGGACAGACCCTTCCGTAGCGGCACAGCCTTGTGGAACTTGTCCTATTGCGCGTCGCTCCATTCAATAAAAAATATTCACCATCAATTACCGGGCCTAAACAACTAGCCTCGCACCTTGGCTCTAAATCACTCCCCAAGCTCTGAACCGTCCCCTGCCCGTCATTTCGCGCAAGCCGAGTTCGCCGACCAGATCGAGCGCGCCTTGCTTCGAAACCTTCAGCGCCTGCTGAATCATCCCGGACGACACAAGCGGGCGCGACAAAACGAGTTCAACAAGATCAGGCAGGCGCGAGCTGGCGCGCCGCCCGCCGAGGCGCCGTTCCATCTGGGCTTTCGCCAGCATCAGCCGGTCATGCTCTTTGAGGCCAAGCCTTGCAGCCTCATGAACCGCTTCAAGCTGGGCAACCAGCCGATCAGTTCGGCTGCGTGCGCGCCGGCGCTCGCGCGGGATCTGCTTGGCGCCAAGATGCAGCGAGGCCAGATGATGGGCGGCGATGCCCTCTTGGCGCAGCAGCGCGGCGACCAGCAGAGGCCCGAGCCAGGCGGCGTGCTGCAGCACTTCAATCTCTAACCAGGCTTCGAGCAGGATGGCCGCGCGCAGCACTGCAGGAAACGGACGTGTTTGGGCCGCTATGACTTGCCATTCGGCCAGCCGCGCATCTTCGTCCCATTCAAGGTCATAAACCAAGGACGGGCGGTCCGGCCGCGCCGGCTTATCTGGCTCAGGCAAGGCCCCACTTCCGTTCAGCACTTTCACGGTGTGTTCCAGAACCCGATCCATCGCTGCCAGCGCATTTGACAGTTGATCCGGCGGAACAGCGTCCACACCCGCTTCGAATGTCACCTCGCGCCCGGGCCCCCCTCCCCTCTGTCCGTCCGGCCAGCCCGGTTGGGCCATGCTGACGCGGCCGGTGAGCTGCCGCAGCCCATCAGCGCCAAGCGCCCAGTCCGGCTTGTGTCCAAAAATCTGCCGCCGGGCTCTGAGGACGGTGTGCGCCCGTGACAGTTCATGGGTGGGCAGGCGGATATCCATGTGCGCGTCGTGCAGGACGAGGTCTTCCAGATGCACCAGCTCGCCCTCGAGCCAGAGGGCAGCGGCTGCATCGGCGAAGTGCTGGCGTTCGATCCAGCCGTCGCGGACCGGCGAGCGCGCCAGCCGCTCGTCTAGGCGCGCGAGAGCCTCTGTTGCCCGCGCGGCGGGTCCGATCAGCGTCTCCAGAGGCAGGGTGCCGATTGCGTAAGCCATTGTTTTATCTGTAGCAGACTCACCAAAGTAAAGCTACATAGATATTGCATGGACCCATGGGCGATGAACTGTGAGAGCTGCTATCACTATTGATAATTATCCAGTATCGATAGTGAT
>JANMMM010000373.1:0-34393 GCA_031373225.1 Phyllobacteriaceae bacterium
GCGGTGGAAGGCGCGGGGCGAGCTGGCGCGCAAGGGCGAGGTCTGGAAACCCGGACGCCTGAAGCCCATGCGCCCCGGCTTTGCGCCGGGTTATCACCGCACTGACAAGCGCGAGATCGACCGCATTATTTCCGATGTCCATTATTTTGCGCATGAGACTTGGGGGAAATGGGAGAGGCCGGACACGTCTTGAGGGTTTTGGCTGATTTGGGAAGTTTCAGCGCGCGGCGGCAACGCCGTGCGGGGCTTTGGCGCGCGTGTGGTTTGGCGGCAAGGACTTTTGACTTTCCCTCACCTGCTTGCTGCGCAAGCTGTCCTCTCCCCGGGGGGGGGAGAGGGGAAGGAGCAGCGCCTCCCCTTCGCCTCTCCCCGCCGAGGAGAGGACAGCTTCGCGCAGCAAGACAGGTGAGGGAGAGTCAGAATTGGGAAGAGTTTCCAGTGGCCCGCAGCCCCGCCACCAGCCCCGCCATATCCGCCGGCATCTGCGCCTCAAACCGCATCACTTTTCCCGTCGACGGATGTTCAAACGCCAGCAGCTTTGCATGCAGGGCCTGCCTGCCGAGCGCCTCAACCTGCGCCCGCAGCTTCTCCGGCAGCTTGTTGGCTTTGGTGCGGAAGGCCATGCCATATTCCTGGTCGCCGATCAGCGGGTGGCCGATATGGGCCATGTGGACGCGGATCTGGTGTGTGCGGCCGGTCTCGAGGCGGCATTCGACGAGGCTCGCCAGCGGTTCGCCGTCCTTCTGTTCACCGAAGCGCTCGAGCACTTCAAAATGTGTCACAGCATGGCGCGCGTCCGGCTGGTTTTCCTTGACCACGGCCTGCCGCGTCCGGTCTTTCATGGAGCGACCGAGCGGCGCGTCAACCGTGCCCGCCACTTTGGCCGGCGCGCCCCAGACCAAGGCCACATATGCCCGCTCCAAGTCGCCGGTCAGCCCATGGTCGGCGAAAGCCTCGGCCAGCGCCCGGTGGGCAAGATCATTTTTCGCCACGACCATCACCCCGGTCGTGTCCTTGTCGAGCCGGTGCACAATCCCGGGCCGCCTCACCCCGCCGATGCCGGAAAGCGTGTCGGCGCAATGGAACAGCAGCGCGTTGACCAGCGTGCCCGTCCAGTTGCCATTGCCCGGATGCACGACGAGGCCGGCCGGCTTGTTGATGACGATGACGTCTTTGTCCTCGTACAGAATGTCGAGCGGAATGTTCTCCGGCTTGGGTTCGGCGGATTCCGGTTCAGGCAGGGTGAGAAGGACGGTATCGCCCGCCTTCAGCTTGCGTTTGGTTTCCGTGACCGGAGCGCCGTTAACTTCCACGGCGCCCGCCTCGATCAGCGCCTGTATCCGGCTGCGCGACAGGTCCGGGCCGAACTCGCCCGCCAGCCATTGGTCAAGCCTCTTGCCAGCGGCGGCGTCATTGGCCGTCCGCTCTATCAATGCCGGTGCGTCTTCGGTATCAGGGGCAAATTCGGCCAAGGGAAATCCTGAATGAGCGATGCGTTGAAAGAGGAAGACGAAAAGCCGCTGGACCCGGCGATGGAGGCGGTGCGCCAGAAAATGGTGCGGCTGCTCGCCATCTCGCTTGGCGTGATGATGATCGGTCTTATGGCTGTGCTGGGCGCAATTGTCTACAAGATGAGCGGTGCCGGCAAGACGCCAGCGGCCGCCGGCACTCAATTTTCGGCTGAAGGGCCCGCCATTGCCGGCGGCATTGTCCTGCCCAAGGGCGCATGGGTCAACGGCCAGAGCCTGTCGGGTGACCGCATCGCCCTGGACGTCACACTGGCCGGCGGGGCGCGGGAGATTGTGGTGTTTGACATTGCGGCGCGGAAAATTGTGGCGCGGTTTGCGCTGAAAGAGGAGTAGGGCGCGCCCTACCCCAGCTTCACCGCCCTGCCCGTTTCATGCGACTTCTGCGCCGCGTCCGCCAGAACCAGCGCCATCAAACCGTCATGGCCGCTGGGGTTCGCCGCTTTCTTGTTCATCACCGCGTCGATGAACGCGTTCATTTCATTGCGGTAGGCGGCGTCATAGCGCTCTAGGAAGAAATTCTGCACCGGATCGGCGGAGATGCCGCTCTTGGAGGCGAACTTCACCGTGGTTTCCAGCACATTGCCAGCGGTCAAAAGTCCCTTTGAGCCATGCACCTCGATGCGCTGGTCATAGCCGTAGGTGGCGCGGCGGGAGTTGGAGATCTGGCAGATTTTCCCCGAAGCGGTCTTCAACAGCACCGCCGCCGTGTCCACATCGCCCGCTTTGCCGATTTCTGGATCAACGATGGACGAGCCGACGGCATGAACCTCAACCGGCTCCTCGCCCAGAAGGAAACGCGCCATGTCGAAATCGTGGATCATCATGTCCCTGAAAAGCCCGCCGGAGGTGGCGATGTAGGAGACCGGCGGCGCGCCGGGATCGCGCGACAGGATGGTGACCAGCTCGACATTGCCGACAACGCCTTCGTCGATGCGGGCTTTCAAAGCGCCGAAATTCGGATCGAAGCGGCGGTTGAAGCCGACCATCAGCGCCACGCCGGACTTTTCGACGACCTTCAACGTGTTCTCAACGCGCTTTGAGTCAAGATCGACAGGTTTTTCGCAGAAGATCGCCTTGCCTGCCATTGCGGCGCGCTCAATGAACTCGGCATGCGTCGTCGTCGGCGTGCAGATCATCACCGCGTCAATGTCTTTGGAACTGAAGATCGCATCCACGTCGCGCACTTCCGCACCCGTCGCCGCAGCCAGCGATTCCGCTCCTTTTGGGAACGGGTCGGCGATGGCGACCAGCGTGCCTTTCGGCGAAGCGGCGGCGTTGCGTCCATGTATCTGGCCAATGCGGCCAGCCCCCAACAGCCCGAACCGTAGCATTTTTCTCTCCATTGCAAAAATTTAAAAATAGAACATACATTCCGAATTGACAAGTAAACAGAATTTATGTTTCATTTCAAGTGACATTTTGACGGTGTGCCAAAACGCCGTCCAGCACTATAAGCGCGCTTCCATGGGATGAGTGAAGGAATCCATCATGTCTATCAAGGCCGCACTGCAACTTGATGTCATTTCCATCGGCCGCTCGTCGGTCGATCTTTATGGTCAGCAGATCGGCTCAAAGCTGGAGGACATATCCTCCTTCTCCAAATCCGTCGGCGGCTGCCCGGCCAACATCGCCATCGGCACGGCGCGGCTCGGCCTGAAATCCGGTCTGATCACCCGCGTCGGCAACGAGCAGATGGGCCGCTTCATCCGCGAGCAATCGGCGCGCGAAGGCGTCGCGGTTGACGGCATCATCACCGATAAGGAGCGGTTGACCGCTTTGGTGCTGTTGGCGGTGGAGGAGGAAGGCGTTTCGCCGATGATCTTTTACCGCTCGGACTGCGCCGACATGGCGCTTTGCGAGGACGATATTGACGAGGACTTCATCAAATCCTCGAGCTCGGTGCTCGTTTCGGGCACGCACTTCTCCCAACCCAACACCGAGGCCGCGCAGCGCAAGGCGATCCGCATCTGCAAGGCGAACGGCGGTAAGGTGCTGTTTGACATTGACTACCGCCCCAACCTTTGGGGCCTCGCCGGCCATGACGCCGGGTTTGAGCGATACGTTGCGTCGGACCATGTGTCAAATAAGCTGAAGACAGTGCTCGCCGACTGCGACCTCGTCGTCGGCACCGAGGAGGAAGTGCTGATCGCCTCAGGAGAGAGCGATTTGCTCGCCGCGCTGAAGACCATCCGCTCCCTGTCCAAGGCCGTTATCGTGCTGAAGCGCGGGGCCAAGGGCTGCATTGTCTATGACGGGCCAGTTTCGGACGATCTTGAAGACGGCATTGTCGGAGACGGCTTTCCGATTGAAATCTACAATGTGCTCGGCGCGGGCGACGCCTTCATGTCCGGACTTCTGCGCGGCTTTCTCCGTGGCGAACCGCACAAGGTGAGCGCCACATGGGCCAACGCCTGCGGCGCGTTCGCCGTGTCGCGGCTGCTCTGTTCGCCCGAGTATGCGACTTGGGAGGAGCTGCAATTCTTTATGAGGAACGGCTCGAAGTTGCGGGCGCTGCGCAAAGACGAGGACCTGAACCACGTCCACTGGTCGACGACGCGCAAGGCGCCGCCGATCCCGCTGATGATGGCGCTGGCCTGCGACCACCGTTCGCAGCTGGAGGACGCCGCGGAAAAGGCGGGCGCGGATTTCTCCCGCATTTCTGATTTCAAAATCCTCGCGGTAAAGGCCGCCGGCAAAGTCTCGGGCGGTCGTCCCGGTTATGGCATGCTGCTCGATGAGAAATACGGCCGCCTCGCCTTCTATGAGGCGGCGAAGCAGAAATTCGACTGGATCGGCCGCCCGGTCGAGCGCCCCGGCTCCCGTCCGCTGCGGTTTGAGTTCAGCCAGGACATCGGCTCCGAGCTGACCGACTGGCCGCTGTCGCACACGATCAAATGCCTGTGTTTCTATCATCCGGACGATCCGGCGGAATTGAAGCTGGAGCAGCAGGAGAAGCTCCGGACCCTGTTTGACGCCTCGCGCAAAGTCGGGCGTGAGCTGCTGGTCGAGATTATCGCGGGCAAACATGGCAAACTGGACGATTGCACAATCGAGCGGGTCCTGACCGAGCTTTACGATCTCGGCATCCGCCCAGACTGGTGGAAACTGGAGCCGCAGGCGAACAAGGCGGCTTGGACGAACATCGAGCGCGTTATCACGACCCGCGACCCCTGGTGCCGGGGCGTGGTGCTGCTCGGCCTCGAAGCGCCGCAGGCGGAGCTTGAGGCTGCATTCGAGGCGGTGGCCGACATCGGCGTGGTCAAAGGCTTCGCTATTGGCCGGACGATTTTTGCGGAAGCAGCGCAGAATTGGCTTTCCGGCAACATAACCGATGGCGAAGCCGTCGATGATATGGCACATAAATTTGAACGGCTGACCAGCGCCTGGCTGCGCGCCCGCAAACTCGCCTGATTGGGAGAAACACATGACAACCATCCGCCTCACCATGGCGCAGGCGCTCGCCCGCTATCTGACACGCCAGAAGACCATCATCGGCGGCAAAAAAGTGCCGATTTTCGGCGGCGTCTGGGCGATTTTCGGCCATGGCAATGTCGCCGGACTTGGAGAGGCGCTGTATGGCGTCAAGGACGAGCTGTCGACTTACCGGGGCCATAACGAGCAGAGCATGGCCTTCGCCGCCACGGCGTTCGCAAAAGCCAGCTTCCGCCGCCGCTTCATGGCGTGCACATCGTCCATCGGCCCCGGCGCGCTGAACATGGTGACGGCGGCGGCAGTCGCCCATGTCAACCGGCTGCCGATGCTGCTGCTCCCCGGCGATGTCTTCGCCACCCGCCTGCCCGATCCCGTCCTCCAGCAGGTTGAGGATTTCGGCGACGGCACGGTTTCCGCCAATGACTGTTTCCGCCCCGTGTCGCGCTACTTCGACCGGATAACGCGGCCCGAGCAGATCATGCCCGCACTCGCCCGCGCCATGCAGGTGCTGACCGACCCCGCCGAATGCGGACCCGTCACCCTGTCGCTTTGTCAGGATGTGCAGGCCGAGGCGTATGATTATCCAACAAGTTTCTTCGACGAAAAAGTCTGGACACCGCGCCGCCCGCGCGCCTCGCGTGACGAACTGGCCGCCGCCGCCAAAGCCTTGGCTAAGGCGAAGAAGCCGCTGATTATCGCGGGCGGCGGCGTGCTCTATTCTGAGGCGAGTGACGCTCTGCGCGCCTTTGTTGAAAAGCACCAAATCCCCGTCTGCGAGACGCAGGCCGGAAAATCCTCGCTGCCCGACGCGCATCCTCTCAACATGGGCGGCGTCGGCGTCACCGGCACATCGGCGTCGAACCAGCTGGCCGAGGAGGCGGACCTCATCCTCGCCGTCGGCTCGCGGCTGCAGGATTTCACCACCGGCTCATGGGGCCTGTTCAAAGGCAAAGCCAAGACTTTTGTCGGCCTCAACACGCAAAACTTCGACGCCGCCAAGCACAATTCACTGCCGCTGGTAGCCGATGCGCGCGAAGGCTTGGCTGAGCTTTCGGAAGCGGCCGGCGCTTATGCTTCACCTTCCGCATGGACGAAGAAAGCCGCAGCTGGCCTCAAGGAATGGAACAGGATCGCCGACGCGGCGACCGCTTCGACGAACTCGGCGCTGCCCACCGATGCGCAGGTGGTCGGCGCGGTGCAGCGCGTCTTTGGATCAGGCGCGACCATGGTCTGCGCGGCGGGCGGGCTTCCCGGCGAGCTGCACAAAATCTGGCGGCAGGGCGCGCCGGGCTCGTATCATATGGAATATGGCTTCTCCTGCATGGGCTACGAAATTGCCGGCGGACTTGGCGTCAAGCTCGCCAAGCCGAAGGACGAGGTTGTCGTCATGGTCGGCGACGGGTCGTACCTGATGCTGAACTCGGAGATCGCCTCGTCCATCATGCTGGGCGCCAAGCTGACCATCGTCGTGCTCGACAATCGCGGCTATGGCTGCATCAACCGCCTGCAGATGGCAACAGGAGGGGCGAACTTCAACAATCTCCTGAAAGACACGTTTCACGGGAGCCTGCCCGACATCGACTTCCGCGCCCACGCCGAAAGCCTAGGCGCGGTTGCATGGAAAGTCTCCTCCATCGGCGACCTTGAAATCGCCCTGAAGAAGGCCAAGAAAGAAACGCGCACGACGGCCATCGTCATCGACACCGACGCGTTGACCACCACGCAGGGCGGAGGGACATGGTGGGAAGTCGCCGTGCCGGAAGTCTCGCCGCGCAAGAAGGTCAACGCGGCGCGCAAGGCTTACGAACTGGCATTGAAGGCGCGGGCGCTGGTCAACTGACTTAGGAAAAACCAATGGATATCATCGGCGCCAAACATCCGTTCTACGAAGTGACCTGGCGGCGCCATGCGACGGTCGGCATGGCCGCCGTCTGGGCGCTTTTTGAATGGTTCATCGCCTTCTCGCCCTTCTGGGGCGTGCTGGCGACCGGGGTGACGGCACTCGCCGCGTACGAGCTGATCTACAAGTATGAGCCAAAGCCGAAGGACGCGGAAAATGACGCCAAACCTTAAAATTGCGCAGAAGCCCGGAACGGGCCAGGTCGTTCATGTGACGCCGCAAAGCGCCGGCTGGGCCTATGTCGGCTTTGACTTGCACCGCCTCGCGCCTAGCGGCGCGGCATCGGGTGTTTCCGGAACCCGCGAGACCTGCCTCGTCTTCGTCACCGGCAAAGGCCGGGTTCATGCAGGATCGGAATTGGGCGAGCTCGGCGCGCGCATGACGCCGTTCGAGGGCAAGCCTTGGTCGGTCTATATCCCGGCGGGTGTCGAATGGTCAGTTGCCGCCACGACGGATTTGGAACTCGCCGTGTGCACCGCTCCCGCGATTGGCAACAAGCTCCCCGTCCGCGTCATCGCGCCGGAAAGCTTGGGCCAGGAGACGCGCGGCAAGGGCACGAACACGCGCTATGTCACCAACATATTGCCCGAGTCCGAGCAAGCCGACTCGCTGCTCGTCGTCGAAGTCATCACCCCCGGCGGCAACACGTCGAGCTATCCGCCGCACCGCCACGACGAGAACGACTTGCCGCGCCAGTCTTTCCTCGAGGAGACCTATTACCACCGCCTCAATCCGCCCCAGGGTTTCGCCTTCCAGCGCGTCTACACCGACAAGGATGCGAACGGCGCGCGCGAGCTGGACGTTTCCATGGCCGTCGAAGACGGCGATGTGACGCTCGTCCCCAAAGGCTATCACCCCTGCGCGGCGTGCCATGGCTACGATTTGTATTATCTCAATGTCATGGCTGGACCGGTGCGGACGTGGAAGTTCCACAATGCGCCGGAGCATGAATGGCTGATGACGCTGTGAGGATTTGGTACGCCCAAGGGGAATCGAACCCCTGTTCCCGCCGTGAGAGGGCGGTGTCCTGACCGCTAGACGATGGGCGCGGCGGGACGGATATAATCTGTCGCGGGCATGAATGCAATCAGGCAGCGGGGCCTTTCCGCTCAATCAGGTCAAACAGGTTTCCATACAGATCCTCGAACACCGCCACCGTGCCATAAGGCTCGTGGCGCGGCGCTTCGCGGAACTTCACGCCTTTGGCGATCATCGCGGCATGGTGGCGGGCAAAGTCATCTGTGGCGAGGAACATGAACACCCGCCCGCCGGTCTGGTTGCCGATGGCACCGCGTACGGCATCGTTTTTGGCCTCGGCCAGCAGAATGTCCGTTCCGCCTCCGCCCGGAGAAAGGACCAGCCAGCGCTTTCCGCCCCCCAAGTCCGTATCTTCGATGAGGGAGAAGCTGAGCCTATCCGTATACCAGGCTTTTGCTTCATCAAGCTCTTTAACCACGACAGTGACGAGCGCAAAGTGCATGCCCATATTTCTTCCTTCAACCGTCAGGGCGCGGTCTAAGCGCCAGCGCAGGTCAATGCCTATCTTTTTCCCGCCCGCCGTTCCTCGCCGATGGCGATGGCAATTGCGGTGGCGAGCGCAATGGTTGCCGACAGCGAGCGGAAGCCGCCAAAATCGCTTTCAGCCACTTCGAACCATAGTTTCGAAAGGCTGGCGAGCGGCGAAAATGCGCTGTCGGTGATCGAGATGATCGGCACGCCCTGTTCACTCAATATCTGCGCATGGTCGATGGTGGGCGAGGCGTAGGGCGAGAAGGACACGGCAAGCGCCCCGTCCTTTTTTGACGCAAAGGCCATCTGCTCCGGCTCAACGCCATAGGGCGAGGAAACCAGCTGCACCTTGATCTTCAGCTTGCCGAACATGTAAGCAAGGTACGTGGTGATCGGGAACGAGCGGCGCTGGGCGAGGAGATAGATTGTTTCGCACTTGGCGAGCAGCCTCACCGCCTCATTGAAATCTTCGCTGCGGATCGTGCCGGACAAGGAATCGATGGACGTTCCCGCCGCCGCCACCACGCCGGAAAGGATGGCATTGCTGCCCTCGCGCCCGAATGTCTCGGACAGCGCCTCCAGCCGCTCCTCGTAGGTCGAGCCCCTCTCGCGCAGCCGGTCTCGGAACACAGCCTGCAGGTCCGAAAACCCGGCATAGCCAATGTTCTGGGCAAAGCGCACCAAAGTGGACGGTTGAACCTCGGCACGTTCTGCGATGGAAGCCGCCGTGCCGAAGGCGATATCGTCGGGGTTCTCCAGCGCAAACACGGCCACCTGGCGCAACCGCCTGGGAAAGCTCTCGCTGCGCTCAAGAATGTGGGCTTTCAACTGCTGAAAATCGCGCGGCGGTTTCATCGGTACTCAGACACTCCATCGCCGCATTGGCACAGCGCAGGATGAAATGGAATGAACATTCCAGTCAAGCGGCAAAAATGGAATGAATGTGGAAAGCTGCGCCGCGCTATTTGGTCAACGCAACGTGACAGGCTGCCGAAACCAATCCTTCCGGCAAGGGAACGGCTGTGGAGGCATAGTCAGAATTGATAACCATGTCTGACTCGTTTCCAATATCGACATTCTTTGCGACAATCACTGTATAAGCCGATGCTTCCGCCACCTAGTTTTTGGCGCGCATGAGCAGGGTCGCGCTTGGAATATAAGTGGTTCCCAGCAGATTTGCCGCGCGCTTTGAGGATATTTCAAACACTGTGCCTAACGCGGATGCGGGGTCCTGAAAAAACAGAATGCCGGCCATTGGGCCGTCTTCCGGCGCCTTTAAATCAATCTCCGAAGTGCCGTCGAACACAAAGCGCGAGTCCTTTCCGGTGAAGTAAAAGCTCACACCTTCTCCTGACGGCGCGCCCGAGTTGCGCGAACGTATGATCCCATCCTTAATGATGTATTGACCGGGTTCGAATGTCAAAAACGCTTTGTTATTGATCAATATCCCGCCGCAATAGGTGCCTGGCTTCAAGATTGCCGCCGTTTTCACCACTTTGAAGTTATTGTGGTCGCAAGCGCCCGCTTTTAGCAGCGACCGCGACGAAAGCGGGTCTTCGACCCGCAGACAGTCAGTTGTCGGTTTCTTGGCGAAGTTCTTCGATTCGCCGGCCGCGCCGCAGGCGCTGCAGGTCAGCGCCGCCGAAAGCAAAGCGTCATCCTGCGATGTCACTCCGTCAGTGGCCAGTCAATTGGAATATACCGCGCAATCCGGCGCTGTCAGCTTGCCGAGGCCGGACAGTTTGACGGTGGAAGACGAAGCAGGATCAAGGCCGATCACGCACAGGCTGGTTTCTCCCATGGCGCGGGCGGTGGCTTTAACGCGGATATGCAGGTCGTGGCGGAAATAGCCGAGAACGAAGAAGGCATGCTGATCCATGTCGAGTGTGACCGTGACACTTTTCTTGGGGCCATCGACAAAGACATCGGTGTGAAAGGAAGTGGTGTCTGAAAAAGCCTTGCCCTGCAGATTTCCTGCGACAACCGCCTTGGCCACTTCCTTGGCGGTCCGTTCCGTCCAGCCTCTGAGTGACGCCTCTTTTGCCGCCGCCAATGCGGCGACAGCCGCAGAATTCTGCATGAGCGCCAGCTGGTTCTGATCGACCACAAGGTCATTTGCCCCACCCGTCAAGCCAAGCAGGACTGGCGCGGGTATCGCGGCGATCAAGGCGAGTTGGCCGCTCCGGTCCCGCATGAACCGTATCAAGCGACTGGAATAGGGGAGCTTTTCCATTGCCTCGGTGTAACCGACACCTGAAAAGGAACTTTCGCCAAAAGGGTCTATTTGTTAGGGATGCCCGCAACCAGTCCGACTCACGCCGACCCTTGCAAAATGGCCCGGTATTGCGCAGCGTCCAGCGGCCTGCTGAAGAAATAGCCCTGGATAACTTCAACGCCGAGCCGCCGCATGGCCTCGGCCTGCTCCGCCGTTTCGACGCCCTCGGCAACAACTGTCATTGAAAGCTCGCGGGCAATCGACACGCAATTTCCAATGAAGCCGCAGGCGAGCGAATCATGGGTTGCCGCCTGCACAACGCTGCGGTCAATCTTGAGCTCTGTGAATGGGCAGAGCCTAAGAATGTCATAATTGGCCATGCCTGTGCCGTAGTCGTCGATGGCAAGGCCGAACCCCGCCATCCGCAGCCGCGTCATGACTTCGACCAGTTTGGACATGTCTTTCGGCAGGGCCGCTTCGGTCATTTCAATGGTGATTTGTGAGGGCATCACTTTTGAGGCGCGCACGTCTTCGACAAAGCGCTCCATATAGCGGCCTTCTTCCAGGAGCGGGGCCGGAATATTGACCGAGACCGGGCGAGGCGTCTTGGCCTCGTCCCATAACTGCATGTCCGCAAGGATAGTGCCCAGAAACGAAAGGGTGGCCTCGCCGAGATCGCCCAACTCCGTCAGCGAGTTGAGATAGTCAAGCGGCGGCGCTATGCGCCCGTCATCCATCAGAACCCGCATGAGCGCCTCTGCGCCATAAATCCTCTTGTCGGCCAGTCTGACCTTTGGCTGGTAAGCTGGCACAAGGCCGCGCATTTTTTCCAAACCGCCGCCGAAGCCGCCGGCAGTGGCTGATTTTGCACCCGTCGCCGGGTTCGGCAGGCCCGCCAAAATCGCTTCCAGCTCCTGTGACCGCAGAGGCTTTGTCAGGACCCCTGCCAAACGCAGGCCGTGGAGGCTGGCAAGTGTCGTGGATGCCTGCAAAACGGCCGGCTTTTCTCCGCTGACAATGACAATTGCGCCCTTGAATTCCACGTCCGCCAGCAAGCGCATTGCCGCCAGCCCGTCAAACTCCGGCATGTTTAAATCAAGGATTATCAAGTCTGGCTCCGGTTCTTCCGAAAGGCAAAACCGGGCGCCGGCCTCGCTAGGTTCCGCCGACACAACGCGTCCGCAGCCGGCGTCCAGAAGAACAGCTTCCGCCAGCGCCGAGAAGACAGGATCATCGTCCAAGATCAAGACGTTGATCGGATTGGTTCCGATTGTGCTCTGCATTGCGCCCCTGTCCATACTGGAACTTCCTTACGCAAGGCTTAGGAAAGGATATTCACTGGTAAGGAAAAATGGGCTTGGACGTTAAAGTCCTGTTTGGGCTTTTGCGTTATGTCACAAGGTGTTGAGGCGAGGCACAGTGAGTCATACTTCCGTATCCAGGTCCGTTCGAACACGTTTGGCGCTCACCATGGCGGCGACGGTTTGCGGCTGCATTTTCCTGACCGTGGTGGCCTTTCTGGCGGCGGACTTCCGGCAGAGCATAAACGCTGAAAAAATGCGCCTGGAAAACACGGCGACCGTATTTGCTTCAACTGTTGCCAATTCAGTTCGTGCCGATCAGCCCGACGCTGTCCGCGCCGCGCTCCGCGGCATCAAGGATATCGAACATGTAAGGCACATCAGCGTCAAGGCACTGAACGGTGGCCTGATTGCTGAAATGGGCGGCGGCGCAAGCCTTGACGGCCAGCGCAGCAGTTCGGGCAGCCTCACGCCGGTGACCGTCTTTCTTCTTCGCGATCTGTCGGTCATTGTGCCCGTCAGAGAAGGCGGGCAGGTCATCGCGGCCCTCACTCTCCAGGCCGACATTTCCTGGATTCGCGGCGAGTTCGCAAAACGCATGTCAACCGCGCTGCTGCTTGCCTCGCTCGGAATTGCGCTCACATTCTCCATGGCCTACCGCCGCATTCACTCAATTACCGGCCCGCTGACGGATCTCGCGCGTTCATTTGCCGACATCGGCAGCAAGACTGATCTGACAAAGCGCATTGCTTCGAGCCAAGAAGGCGAAGTGGGCATCCTGATCAGCGCTTTCAACAACATGTTCGAGCGCATCGCCGACCGCGACGCCAAACTTCAGCTTCACCGTGACACTCTGGAGCAGACAGTCGAAGCGCGCACATCCGAACTCGTCACCGCACGCGATGAGGCCGAGCGCGCGAATGCGGCCAAGTCAGAATTTCTTGCCATGGTGGGCCATGAAATCCGCACCCCGATGAACGGCATGATGGTGATGGCGGAGATGTTGGCGGCGGCGCCGCTTGGTCCCCGGCACCTGCGTTATGCCCAAATCATCAACCGCTCGGGCCGAAATCTGCTGGCCATTATCAACGACATTCTTGATCTGAGCAAAATTGAAGCTGGACGCCTGGACATAGAGGCTGCGCCGTTTTCAATCGACTCGATGATTGAGGACATCGCCGGCCTGTTTTCCGAGCATGCGCGTGAAAAAGGTCTGGCGCTGGCCTATGTGATTGATCCAAATGTGCCAGCGAAGTTCAATGGCGACGCGGCGCGCCTCACACAGGTTGTCACCAACCTTGTCAATAACGCTTTGAAGTTCACAGAGACTGGCGGTGTGGTCATCCAGGTCTCCTCCGGCGCATCCGTTAAAGAGAATTGCAGCACTCTTTCCATCCGGGTGCGCGACACGGGCATCGGGATTGCGCCCGACAAGCTTGAGCATGTGTTCGAACGCTTCACCCAGGCGGACCAGAGCATCACGCGCCGGTTTGGCGGCACCGGCCTCGGCCTTGCCATTTCGAAGCGTCTGGTCGAAGCCATGGAAGGCCGGTTGACGGTTGACAGCCATGAGGGCGCAGGCTCGACCTTCACAGCTGCTGTCAACTTGCCCGTGGCTGAGGCGATGGAGAAAATGCCGTCCCTTTCCGGTAAGACAATAGTCCTCGAACATTCCAATCCAATTCACTTCGGCGCGCTTCGGCTCATCCTGCAGCGGCTTGGCGCGTTTGTGATCGACCCGCCCGCCGCCGCAGCAGCAATGCCTGCGGATGCGGTTCTTACCGACTCAAACGCCGGCCCAGCTTGGACATGCGCTTCCAACGCCCCCGTTCTGCGTCTTGCCGTGAGCGGCGCGGCAATTGAATCCGGCCTTGCAGGCGAAAACCGCCCACATGAGCTGGCATATCCGCCGCGCCGCCAGGATCTGCATGAGCTTGCCGCCGCCACCAACAGTGGAAACTTCCAATATTTTGACGGCAAGGCAATTTTCAATTCGGCGCGCGCCAGCCTTCCGGAGTTCCGCGGACTGAAAGCGCTTGTTGTCGATGACAACTCTGTAAACCGCGAAGTGCTGCAGGAAGCGCTTTTCAATATGGACGCCGGTGTCACTCTTTCCCATGACGGGGAGGACGCCCTTGAAAAAATGCGTGCCGAGGAATTCGACATTGTTTTCATGGACTGCTCCATGCCCGTCATGGATGGCTTTGCCGCGACGCGGGAATGGCGCGCGTCAGAAACGGGCAAGCGGCTGCCAATTGTCGCGCTCACCGCCTATGTGGAGGGTGCAAACGGCGACGACTGGGGCAAGGCCGGCATGGATTTCTATCTGATCAAGCCGTTCACAATTCCCTCAATCGCCGACGCGATAGTCAAGCTCGTTCCGGACAAATTTTCGGGGGTGGTCCGTGCCATTGGCCTCTCTGATTTGTCCGAAACCAAGGGCGCAGAGGCTCAGCTGCTTCAGGTTCCGCTTCTTGATCCGCAGACAATCAGCATGATTTCCAAGCTCTCAGCGCGCAGCGGCCACAATGCGGCGCGCAGAATTTTCGGACTTTTCGTCGAGCATGCGCCCGCTGGCCTTGAAAGTCTTGCGCAGGCTGTTGCAGATCAAAAACCGGACACGATTGCAGCAATGGCGCATGCGCTGAAATCCATGGCCACCAGCGCTGGCGCCCTCAGGCTTTCGCGGGCGGCCGATGAGGTTGAACTTCTGGCGGCGGATAGAAAAGAGATCGGCGCCGCCTTGATGGCAGTTCTTTCGAAGGCGATGGCTGCGAGCATTGATGCCTTCAACACTTTGATTGCGCAAAATGAGCCTGCCCCCGCCAATGAGGACTTGAACAAGTCCGTTGCCTAACTTGATTGTTCAGGCACAATGCGCTTCATGGCCTTCACCCTCCGCCAGCTGCAATATTTCATCGCCGTCGCCGAGCAGGGAACTGTTTCAGGCGCGGCGCATGATCTGTCGATCTCGCAAAGTTCGGTGACGGAGGCGATAAAGGAGCTGGAACAGGATTTGGGTGTCGCGCTGTTTGACCGGCATGCGCGCGGGCTGAACATCACGCATAAGGGCCAGCAGTTTCTGCGCCACGCGACCCGCATACTGGCGGATGTCGGCGACGCTCGGCGCACCTTTGCCGACGAGCGCCAGATCAGCGGCGGGTCATTGCAGCTCGGCGTCACCTCGCTGGTGGCGGGCTATGTCCTGTCGGACGTGCTCTCGCGTTACCGTCGGGCGTTTCCTGGCGTTGAAGTTTCCGCCATTGAGGACAATGGCGACTATCTGGAGCATCTCTTAATCGGCGGCGAACTGGATGTGGCGGTGATGGTCACCTCCAATCTCAGGGACAAGCTGGCCCTGCAGGCCGAGATTTTGGAAGTTTCGCCCTACCGGCTCTGGCTGCCGCTCGGCCACAGGTTGGCCAGCGCTGACATTATCGGCATCGCCGACATTGCCCGCGAGCCGCTGATTATGCTGAGCGTCGATGAGATCGAGGAAAACACCGGCAAACTTCTCTCAGCGCTTGGCGCGCGGCCGCATGTGGCCTTCCGCACGCGCTCTGTGGAAGCCGTGCGCTCGCTGGTGGCGACAGGCGCGGGCGTCGCGCTGCTGCCGGATCTTGTCTACCGGCCATGGTCCTTGGAAGGCGACCGGATTGAATCGCGCGACGTGTCGGGACAGTTGCCGGCGGTGCAGGTTGGCATGGTATGGCGCAAGGGATCAGCTCTGCCTGACACGGCGCGGGATTTCATCCGCATCGCGCAGGCGCACCGGGCTGGGCGGCAGAAGTGAGGATTTGCGGAGATTAGCAGACTTATTCGCCGCATAATGTGCGGTGAATCGAGCCACCAATCTCCGCACATTGTGCGGAGAATGCGTTAGCTGTCCCAAATCCATCTCCTTGTATCGGAAAAACCGATATCATCATTTTGAATTATGAAATTGCGAAAGCTCAATTTGCAGTAGACGATGCCGTCCAAGCCAGACGCCCCGACCGGGAGGCGCGGCTTTGCTTGGGAGCGAACAATGAAAAAAATTCTGAATACATGCACGGCCCTGTCCGTGCTGTTTGCGTTTGGCGCGCCGTCTGCGCAGGCGGACATGATGAAAGAGCTCGGCAAGGGCGAAGGCGCGGTGAACATTGTCGCGTGGGCCGGCTATATCGAGCGCGGCGAGACCGACAAGGCCTATGACTGGGTCACCGAATTTGAAGGCAAGACCGGCTGCAAGGTTTCCGTGAAGACCGCAGCGACGTCCGACGAGATGGTCGCCTTGATGAATGAAGGCGGGTTTGACCTTGTCACCGCCTCGGGCGACGCCTCGCTGCGGCTGGTGGCCGGCAAGCGCGTGCAGGAAATCAACACGGCGCTCATTCCCTCATGGAGCACAATTGACGAGCGCCTGCAGAACGCGCCTTGGCACACGATTGACGGCAGGCATTACGGCACGCCCTATGTCTGGGGCGCGAATGTCTTGATGTATAACACCAACGTTTTCAAAGAGGCGCCGAAGAGCTGGAACGTTGTTTTCGAAGAGATGAACCTGCCGGACGGCAAGTCCAACAATGGCCGCGTGCAGGCCTATGACGGCCCGATCCATATTGCGGACGCCGCCAATTATCTGATGTTCCACAAGCCGGAGCTTGGCATCAAGGATCCATACGAGCTGAACGAAGACCAGTACAAGGCGGCGCTTGATTTGCTGCGCGTGCAGCGGACGCTCGTCGGCCGCTACTGGCATGACGCCTTCATTCAGATCGACGACTTCAAGAACGAGGGCGTTGTCGCCTCCGGCTCATGGCCGTTCCAGGTGAATGTTTTGGCTGCCGACAAGGCCGCTATGGAAAAGACGCCGATCGCTTCGACCTTCCCGGAAGAGGGCATCACCGGCTGGTCCGACACGACCATGCTGCATTCGGAAGCCGCCAACCCCAACTGCGCCTATATGTGGATGGAGCATTCGCTGTCGCCGAAAGTGCAGGGCGATGTGTCGGCCTGGTTCGGCACGGTGCCGTCGGTTCCCGCCGCCTGCAAGGGCAATGCGCTTTTGACGGATGCGGGCTGCGCCAATAATGGCGGCGACAAGTTTGACCAGATCAAGTTCTGGAAAACCCCGCAGACCAAATGCGCCAGCCAGGGCGACAAGTGCGTGCCCTACTACCGCTGGGTTTCGGATTACATCGGCGTGATCGGCGGTCGCTGACCAGTGCCGGCCATGGCGGCGGCTCGAATGGCGCAATCGAACGCCAGCGAAATGCCGCCATGGAATTTTTTTCAGGATAGCCAATGACAATCGCCGTCAGGTTTGACGCCGTTTCGCGGCATTTCGGTGCCGTGCGCGCCGTCGATGCCGTCGATCTTGAGATCGAAGAGGGCGAGTTTTTCGCCATGCTCGGCCCGTCCGGCTCCGGCAAAACCACATGCCTGCGCCTGATCGCCGGCTTCGAGCAGCCGACTGCCGGCCACATTGAAATCTTCGGCGAAACAGCAGAAGGCGTGCCGCCCTACCGGCGTAATGTGAACACCGTGTTTCAGGACTATGCGCTGTTCCCGCACCTGAGCGTCCTCGATAATGTCGGCTATGGTTTGATGGTTTCGGGCGTCGATAAGGCCGCGCGCCACAGGGCCGCCGAAGAGGCGCTGGCTTTGGTCAAGCTCCCCGGTTACGGCGCGCGCCGTCCGGCGCAGCTTTCCGGCGGCCAGCGGCAGCGCGTCGCGCTTGTGCGGGCGCTGGTCAACAAGCCGAAAGTGCTTCTCCTCGACGAGCCGCTCGGCGCGCTGGACCTGAAGCTGCGCGAGCAGATGCAGGAGGAATTGAAGGCGCTGCAAAAGTCGCTCGACATCACCTTCGTCTTCGTCACGCACGATCAGGGTGAGGCGCTGTCGATGGCCGACCGGGTGGCGGTGTTCAATGACGGGAAAATTGTCCAAGCGGGAACGCCCGCCGAAATCTATGGAAAGCCCGCCAGCCGCTTCGTCGCCGATTTTGTCGGCTCTTCCAATGTCTTGCCGCCGCAGCTCGTGGCGAAGATTGCAGGCGAAAGCCGCTGGGGCAGCCTGAAGCCGGAATCCGTTTCAATCAGCGCGGCGGACGGCGGCTTGGGTCTCAGGGCCAAAGTCATCGCCGCGCACTATGTCGGTTCAAGCACCAAGGTAGTGACCGAACATGAAGGCCTGCGCATCGCCGCAGCAATACAGGCAGGCCGGACGGTTCCGGCGGTTGGCAGCGATGTGACTTTGATTTTCGCCAAATCAGATGTGCATCTGATGGAGGCCGGCTCGTGAGCATGTCCGCCGCCATCATCCGCGAGCGGCCCGCCAGTCTGATGGGGCAAGTGTCGGACTATCTGTGGCGCAATCCTAAAGTCTTCCTGTTCCTCCTCCTAACCCCGCCGCTGCTCTGGCTCGGCATCATCTATGTCGGCTCGCTGTTTGCGCTGCTCTTGCAAAGCTTCTACTCCATCGACGAGTTCTCCGGCCTCATCAACCACGAACTGACGCTGAAGACCTATGGCGAGCTGCTGCGCCCGGAAAATCTCGACATCATCGTGCGCACCGTCACCATGTCGCTCGCCGTGACGCTCGGCGCGGCAATCATCGCCTTCCCCATCGCCTATTACGCCGCCCGTTACGCCAGAGGCGGCTGGAAGGCGCTGTTTTATCTGGCCGTCATGCTGCCGCTCTGGTCGAGCTATCTGGTCAAGGTCTACGCTTGGAAGCTGATCCTCGCAAAGGAGGGCATTCTCACATGGCTCTTCGCCAAGCTGCACCTGACCTTCCTGCTCGACGCGGTCCTTTCGCTGCCGATTGTCGGCGGCAACTCGCTGTCGCTGTCCTACATCGGCATGTTTCTGGTCTTCGTCTATGTCTGGGTGCCGTTCATGATCCTGCCCTTGCAGGCCTCGCTGGAGCGTGTCCCGGTCAACCTCATCGAAGCCTCCGCCGACCTTGGAGCGAATGCCGGTCAGACGTTCCGCAATGTGATTTTCCCGCTGGCGCTGCCGGGGCTGATCGCCGGGTCTATTTTCACCTTCTCGCTGACACTGGGCGACTATATCATCCCCGGCATTGTCGGCTCCTCGCGGCTGTTCATTGGCCAGGCCGTCTCGGCGCATCAGGGCACGGCCGGCAACATCCCGCTCGCCGCAGCCTTCACCGTGGTGCCGATGGTCATCATGGGCCTCTATCTGATGTTCGCCAAACGGATGGGGGCGTTCGATGCGCTCTGACCGAAGCGGTGCGCCGTTCTCCCTTAAACTCGCCGCAGCCGCAGGCCTGCTGTTCCTGCACCTGCCGCTGGCGCTGATTTTCCTTTACGCGTTCACCACCGAGGACAAGAGCTACGTCTTCCCGCCGCCGGGCCTGACGCTGAAATGGTTCGCCGCCGCGTGGAAACGGCCCGATGTCTGGGCGGCGCTGATCCTGTCGGTGAAGGTGGCGAGCGTGGCGACGCTGATCTCGATGGTCATGGGCACGCTGATCGCCGCCGCCGTGTCGCGGACGAAGTTCTTTGGCCGCGAGACGATTTCGCTGCTTGTCATCCTGCCGATTGCGCTGCCCGGCATCATCACCGGCATCGCTTTGCGCTCGGCCTTCAACCTGATGGACATTCCGTTTTCGGTCTGGACCATCATTCTCGGCCACGCGACGTTCTGCATCGTCGTCGTCTACAACAACGCCGTTGCCCGCTTCCGCCGCACCTCCGGCTCGCTGATCGAGGCGTCGATGGACCTGGGCGCCGACGGCTGGCAGACGTTCCGTTATGTCGTGCTGCCCAATATCGCCACCGCGCTGCTGGCTGGCGGCATGCTGGCCTTCGCGCTGTCTTTCGACGAAGTGATCGTCACGACTTTCACCGCAGGTCAGCAGCAGACATTGCCTATCTGGATGCTGGAGGAGCTGGTGCGTCCGCGCGAGCGGCCGGTGACGAATGTCGTCGCCATGGTGGTCGTTCTGGTGACGCTCGTTCCCATTCTGCTCGCTTTCAGACTGACAAAAGACACCGACCAGATCGCTGGACAGAGCAAGTGAAGAACTTGGGCAACTAAGAATTAAGGAGGACACGACATGCAGACACAGATGCTGATTGGCTCAAAATTTGTGGGCGGAACCGAGACAGCCGAGACGATCCTCAATCCGAAAACCGAGGAGACGATCCTGGAGCTGCCGGAAGCCTCGCTCGAACAGGTGGACGCGGCGGTCGATGCGGCTGCGGGCGCTTTCAAACTCTGGTCGCGCACCACGCCGCAGCAGCGCTCGCAATATCTTTTGAAGATTGCCGATGCCATTGAGAAGGACGCGGAGGGGTTTGCCGCGCTTGAGGCGCTGAACTGCGGCAAGCCGTACAACGCCGTGTTGAACGATGAGATTCCGGCCATTGTCGACTGCTGGCGCTTCTTCGCCGGGGCGGTGCGCACCATGCCGGGGCAGGTGTCGGGCGAATATCTGCCCGGCCACACCTCGATGATCCGCCGCGACCCGATCGGCATTGTCGGCTCGATCGCGCCGTGGAACTATCCGCTGATGATGATGGCCTGGAAACTCGCGCCGGCCATTGCCGGCGGCAACACGGTTGTGTTCAAGCCTTCGGAGCAGACGCCGCTGACGGCGCTGAAAATGGCGAAGGTTTTGGCCGACATTCTGCCGGAGGGCGTGGTCAACGTCGTGCTGGGGCGGGGCGAGAGCGTCGGCAACGCCCTGATCAACCATCCCGGCATCAACATGATTTCGATCACCGGCGATGTGGCGACCGGCAAGAAAGTTCTGCAGGCGGCGGCCAAGAGCGTCAAACGCACGCATCTGGAACTGGGCGGCAAGGCGCCGGTCATCGTGTTCGACGACGCGGACATCGGCCAGGTTGTCGAGGGCCTGCGCGCCTTCGGCTATTACAATGCCGGGCAGGACTGCACGGCGGCCTGCCGGATTTATGCCGGGAAAAAGGTCTATGAAAAGTTCGTCGCCGAACTCAGCGCAGCCGTCTCGACAATTCAATATGCGCAGCCGGACGATTCAGTAAATGAGATCGGCCCGCTCATCTCCAAGCGCCAGCGCGACCGTGTGTCGTCGTTTGTCGAGCGCGCCGCCGAGCTGAAGCACATTGAGATCACCGCAGGCGGCAAGACGCATGGCGGCAAGGGGTTCTTCTACCAGCCGACCGTGGTGGCAGGTGCCTTGCAGAGCGATGAAATCGTGCGGCGCGAAGTGTTCGGCCCCGTCGTTTCCGTCACGCGCTTCTCAGACCCGGACGATGCGGTGAACTGGGCCAATGACAGCGATTACGGCCTCGCCTCCTCCGTCTGGACCAAGGATGTGTCGCGCGCCATGGCAACTGCGGCGCGGCTGCAATATGGCTGCACCTGGATCAACACCCATTTCATGCTGGTCAACGAGATGCCGCATGGCGGCTTCAAGCAGTCCGGCTACGGCAAGGACATGTCGCTCTATGCGCTGGAGGACTACACGGCGGTGCGGCACGTGATGGTGAAACATGGATGAGGCGCGGTGAACCGTCATTTTTCAATCCCTGGTGTGTGTTTTCAGCGCAATTCCGATGTAGCTTATCACCGGTTGTTAATCATAAACCCAAGCATGCGGAAATTGGCGTAAAATAACCTAGACGGGAGATTGACTAGGCAAAATTTTGCCTATTATATATTGCTTAACGACTCGGGCAGGACACCAAGAAGCAAGAAAGTCAGAGTCGGGCGGGAGGCAGCAGGGCGGCGGATGCGGCCTGTCCGGAAGTATTTGAGCCGTTGCAATTCAGGCGGCAGCGGTTCGGGTGCCTCCAGCGGCCGGTAAACTTGCGCCGGAGCTCAAGCCAACCAAATTGGCGGCCTCTCCCCAGAGGCCGCCTGTCTTGTTTTTACAATGGGTTGTTCTGCCGGCCGGACGGCGATTGTCGCGAAGGGGTAAAGAATTTTCCCACCGGAAAAATAGTTTTGTTGGATTTCAGCAACTTGTCAATTTTCCGCGTGGATAAACACGATTTTTATCCCCGCCCCCAAAATCCGGGTTAGATTCTCCCCGCTGCTCTCATGGGACCGGGTGATCAACCGGCATTCGGGGGAGCGGGCGGCCTATGGCGGCCGGGTGTGGTTATCCCGGCGGGCGGAGTCCCTCAGCCATGTCCCTCCTGGCCTTCGCGCGCTTTTACCGAAAGCGCCCCATGCGCCAGCCCGGGCAAAAAGCCGTGACAGGGCGTGTGGCGAGCCCACACCCAGAATAGGTTAGTTCCATACGGCAGGACCACACGCCCTGTACGTCCCTTGGAATTTTAATGATCAGACCGGAAACGGGGCGTGATAATGAAGAACTTCGCCCGCTCACCGGGCGTTCCTGTCTCCATCCGGCCCAGGCACACCGCCGCGCAGAGCCTCAAGACCCGCAATTCTTTTCGCCGCCGTCGCGCCGCCCTCCAATGTCAGCTGCGCCACCAGCACCTCGACAATTGCAAACAGCGATGCGCTGGAATCCCAGGCTGACGGAACCGCTGTGCGGCAGGTGACGGTGTGCTTGGCAAGACGCGCAATGGGGGAGAGCCATTGATCGGTAAACAGGATCACGGTCACGCCAAGCCCGGCGGCCATCTTGCCGAAAGCGAACAGGCTCTCTTGATACCGCCTGATATCGAAGATGATCAGCACGTCGCGCTTGCCCATGTCCACCAGAGCGTCCCGCCAATTGCTTTCTTGCCCTGCCACATGCTGCACATCGGCGCGAATGATGCGCAGATGCGCCGACATATAGCTGGCCAGCGCATCGGTGAACCGCCCTCCGATCAGATGTATACTGCGCTTTGGGTCAGCCAGAATCTGCGTGAGCCGGTTCATGTCTTCGGCGTGAAAGTGCGCAAACGTCTCCTCAATATTTGAGGCAACCGCTTCGGCAAACTGGTCCAACCCACCTGCGGGGAGAGCGCTGTGGCGGCGGGTGCGCAGCAGCGGCGACTGCACCTGCTCGATCAACTCGCTCTGCAGCGCGGATTGAAAGTCCGCATAGTTGTGAAAATCAAGGCGGCTGACAAAGCGCAGGATTGTCGGCGAGCTGACGCCGGCCCGACTGGCAAATTCGGCGACTGTCTTCAACCCGGTGAGGGGATAGTCGGCGATCAGCGCCTGTGCGGCGCGGCGCTCGCCCGCCGGCATGGCCGCGAGCCTGTCGCCGATCAGTTCGGAAATGCTGCCACCCATGCCGCCCTCTTCACATTGCAAAACCGGTGATTGACAGGCTCGGCATTTGCGTATCAAATCATACATAACGGTTCGTGCAATAAAAAGAAGTATCAATTGGTACAGGACCGGGGAGATGGACGATGGATGCAGCGGAAGCGGTCCGGGCGAAGGCGGACGGGCCGGTTGCCATACACAATGGAAGCGGCGCGGGATCCTTCGTTATAACATGCGACCATGCGTCGAACTTCGTGCCATCCGCATTCGGCGGCCTTGGTCTCAAGGCTGCCGACCTTCTCCGCCACATTGCCTGGGACCCCGGCGCGCTCGGCGTTTCGAAGGAAATGAGCAGGAGCCTCGGCGCGCCATTGGTTTGCGGCGCGGTCTCACGGCTCGTCATCGACTGCAACAGGCCGCTTGATGCGCCTGACCTGATCGCGGAACTCAGCGAAGCGACAGTCATTCCGGGCAATGCCGGACTTTCAGACGTGGACCGCCGTGCGCGTGTCTCGCACTACTACGAGCCATTTCATGCAGCCGTTGATTCTGTGGTGAGCCAAAAGACAGCGCGTGGGCAGTTTCCGGGCGTGATTGCTGTGCATTCCTACAATCCTGTCTACAAAGGAGTGTCGCGGCCTTGGGAAATCTCTATCATCCATGATGACGATGATGCTTGGGCGCAAGGCATTGTTGACCGGCTTCAGTCTCTGGGAGGTCTGAACGTCGGCGTCAACAAACCCTATTCGCCCAAGGACCGCGTCTACTACACGCTTGAGCGCCACGCCCGTTCGCGCGGGCTGCCGGCGGTCATGATCGAAATCCGCAACGATGAAATTGCGGATGTTAAGAGCCAGCAGCGCTGGGGCGGCCTTCTCGCGGAGATCGCCGGTGACGCATACAAGGAACTGATAAAAGGGGTGGCGGGCGCGAGGGCCGCCGGGGCTTAAGAAAAACCGGGATACCGGAGGGAGAACTGTAATGGCTAATAAACACACCGAACACGACGAGGACGTGAAAGTCCTGCATGGCATGGGCTATGCCCAGGAGCTTTCGCGGAGCATGAGCAAGTTCTCAAATTTCGCGATCTCGTTCTCGATCATCTGCATTCTGTCCGGCGGCATCAATTCGTTCGCGCAGGCGATCTCTTCGGTGGGCGGCGCTGGGGCCGGCATCGGCTGGATCGTCGGCTGCATCATCTCGGGCATGTTCGCGCTCTCTATGGCGCAGATCGCCTCGGCCTTCCCGACTGCGGGCGGCCTTTATCACTGGGGTTCGATTCTCGGGAACCGGTTCACCGGCTGGCTGACGGCGTGGCTGAACCTGCTCGGCCTTATCACCGTACTCGGCGCCATCAACATCGGCACAGCCTATTTCTTTCAGGGCACGTTTGGATCGCTTTTTGGCGCAGCGAATGCCGATGGATCGGTAACGCCCTGGCCTAGCTCGGATATGGAGATCGTTATATTTGTCGCGATAATCACCGTCATCCAGGCGATCTTTAATCATGTCGGCATCAAGGCGACCACCTTTCTCACCGATATTTCCGGCTACATCATTTTCGCCACCACCGCCGTTCTGGTCGTAGCCTGCCTCTACTTCGCGCCGGCCATTGATATTTCCCGGCTTTGGACTTTCACCAACTATTCCGGCGAAGCCGGTGCCAACGTGTTCCCGCAATCCGACAGCATGGGCTATCTCTTCCTGCTCTGCCTGCTGCTGCCGGTCTACACGATCACCGGATATGACGCTTCGGCGCACACATCCGAAGAGACCAAAAACGCCGCCACTTCGGTGCCCAAGGGCATCGTCAACGCGGTCATCTGGTCGTCGCTGGTGGGATGGGTCATGGTCTGCGCCATTACCTTGGCGATCCCCGATCTTGCCGTCGCGGCAAAACAGGGCTTCGGCATGTTTTTCGCCACCATGGATGCTATTCTGCCCTCGGGCCTGAAAGCAATCCTCTATATCGGCATCTTCGTCACACAGCTCTTGTGCGGTCTTGCCACCGTCACCTCGGCCAGCCGCATGCTCTTTGCGTTCTCGCGCGATGACGGAATGCCGTTCGGCTCAAAGGCGCTGGCGACAGTCTCGCCGAAATACCGCACGCCGGTGAATGCGATCTGGACGGCGACCGTGCTGTGCATTCTCTATGTGCTGCTGGCAATGTCGATCAAGGTAGGCGAAACCTCGATTTACGTTATCGTGGTGAACTCGACTCTGGTGTTCCTTTTCCTGTCCTTCACCGTGCCGCTGATAGCCGGCCTCATGGCCTATGGAACCGCCAAATGGCCCAAGCCGGGCCCTTGGGGGATGAGCGCAGGGGTATACAAGCTGGTCACCGTGCTTTCGGTCATCGGCATGGCGGTGATCCTGTTCATTGCCGTAGCGCCGCCAAACGAACGCGTGCTTTATGTGGTGCTCGGCTTCCTCGCTCTTGCCATCGTCTTGTGGTTCGCAGTCGAAAACCGCCGCTTCCAAGGCCCGCCCATCGGCGAGGCTGCCATCGCCAAGCGTCAGGCGGCAATCGCGGCTGCGGAGCGCGCGGTCGGCGAAAACGCTTGAGCGAACCCAAAGCCGCAGCGGACAATGCCGCTGCGGCTTTATCCTTTCTGACTTTGTAAAACGAAGAGCAAAAAATGCCCGGCAATCTGAGTTTCGAACAGCTGAAAAAAGACATCGCCAACAATGTCATCGACACGGTGCTGGTGTGCATTTCCGATATGCAGGGCCGGTTGATCGGTAAGCGGTTTCTGGCCTCTTTCTTCGCCGAATCCGCCTATGATGAAACGCATGGCTGCAACTATCTTCTGGCCAACGACATCGATATGGAGCCTGTGCCCGGCTATCAGGCGGCGAGCTGGAACAAGGGCTATGGCGATTTCGTCATGAAGACCGATATGTCGACGCTGCGTTACATTCCGTGGCTGGAAAAGACGGCGATGGTTCTCTGCGATGTGCAGGACCATCACCATCATCAAGACCTGCCGCATTCGCCGCGCGGCATCCTGCGCAAGCAAGTCGCCCGCCTGAAAGAGCGCGGCTACATGGCCTATTTCGCCTCGGAGCTGGAGTTCTTCCTGTTTGAGGAAACCTATGATTCCGCCCGCGTCAAGCATTGGCAAAATCTCGATACAGCCTCGCCCTATATCGGCGATTACGGCATTCAGATCACCACCAAGGAAGAAGGATACATGCGCGCGATCCGCAACGGATTGAGCTGCGCTGGCATTCCGGTGGAAAACTCAAAGGGTGAATGGGGGCCCGGCCAGGAAGAGATAAATGTGCGCTATGCCGAGGCGCTCGAAATGGCGGACAATCATGTGATAATAAAGAACGGCTGCAAGGAAATCGCCGCGCAGCAGGGCAAGTCGATCACCTTCATGTCGAAGTACAATTATGGCCATGCCGGCTCGTCCAGCCACATCCACAATTCGCTGTGGAGCGCCGACGGCAAAACCTCGCTGTTCCTCGACAAGACCCAGGAATTCGGCATGACACCGCTGATGCGCAACTGGGTGGCGGGGCAGATGAAATATGCCAAGGACTATACCTACTTCCTCGCGCCCTACATCAATTCCTACAAGCGCTTTCAGGTCGGCACATTCGCGCCGACGAAAATCATCTGGTCGGACGACAACCGCACGGCGGGGTTCCGGCTCTGCGGCGCGGGCACTAAAGGCATCCGCATCGAATGCCGCATCGGCGGCGCTGACCTCAACCCCTATCTCGCCTTCGCCGCGCTGATCGCCTCGGGGCTTGCGGGCATTGACGAGAAGCTTGAGCTGCAGAAGCCCTTCGAGGGCGACGCCTATGCGGGTGCCAAGCTGACGGAGATTCCGAAGACCTTGCGCGAGGCGATGGAGCATCTGGATAAGTCAAAAATGCTGCGCGGCGCACTGGGGGAAGATGTGGTCGAACACTATCTGCATACGGCGCGCTGGGAGCAGTTCGAATACGACCGCCGCGTGACGGATTGGGAGCTGCATAGAGGCTTTGAGCGGTATTAAACCAAACCGAAATTAATCAAGCAAAGAGGTTATCATGGCCGAGACACTCAAGGTCATTTCCCCCATTGACGGCTCGGTCTATGCCGAGCGTCCCATCGTTTCGGACAGCGCGCTGGACGCCGCCGTGTCGCGCTCACGCTCGGCGCATGAGAAATGGATGCTGACCTCATTCGAAGAGCGCGGCAAATACTGCGCCAAATTCCTCGAAGCGCTGCTTTCGATGAATGACGAAATCACCACCGAGATCGCCTGGCAGATGGGCCGCCCCGTCCGCTATGGAGGCGAGAAATCGGGCGTCGAGGCGCGCACAAAGTTTGTCATCGAAAACGCTGCGGCGGCCCTCGCACCGCACATGGTCGAAGATTCCGGCGCGTTCCGCCGTTATGTCAAGCATGTGCCGCTCGGCATCGTGTTCGTCGTCGCGCCGTGGAACTATCCCTACCTGACGACGATCAACACAGTCATCCCGGCGCTGATGGCGGGCAATTCCGTCATCCTCAAACATGCCGCGCAGACGCTTGTCGTCGGCGAGCGGTTTGCCAAGGCGTTCGAAATGGCGGGCCTGCCGAAGGACCTGTTTCAGAACCTCGTCATGAGCCATGGCCAGACTGAAAAGCTTTTGTCATCGGGCCGCATCGACCATTGCAATTTCACCGGCTCGGTCGCCGGCGGCCGCGCCATTGAAAAAGCGGCGGCGGGAACATTCATGACGCTCGGACTGGAGCTTGGCGGCAAGGACCCGGCCTATGTGCTGCCCGACGCCAATCTGAATGCGGCAGTTGAAACGCTGGTGGACGGCGCGTTCTATAATTCCGGCCAATGCTGCTGCGGCATCGAGCGGGTCTATGTGCATGAGAAAGTCTATGACGAATTTGTCGAGGGCTTTGTCGATCTCACCAAGCAATATGTCGTCGGCAATCCGCTGGACCAAGCCACCACAATGGGCCCGCTGGCGCAGGCGCGCTTTGCTGATTTCATCCGCGAGCAGAAGGCCGAGGCGGGTCGCAAAGGCGCGACGGCGCACATCAATATGAAGGTGGACAAGGATGTCGCCGGGTCGCCCTATCTCGCGCCGGAAGTCTTTACCGGCGTTGACCATCAGATGAGCCTGATGCGCGACGAAAGCTTCGGCCCGGTCGTCGGCATCATGAAAGTGCGCAATGACGAAGAGGCGCTGGCGCTGATGAATGACAGCCCCTACGGCCTCACCGCCTCGGTGTGGACGCAGGACATCGATCACGCGACGGCGATCGGCGACCGCATAGAGACCGGCACCGTCTTCATGAACCGCTGCGATTATCTGGACCCGGCGCTGGTCTGGACCGGGGTGAAAGAAACCGGCAAGGGCGCATCGCTCTCGGTGTTCGGGATACAATCGCTGAGCCGGCCGAAATCCTATCATTTGAAGGTGCTGGCATAATATGACAACCGAGCGTCGGCGCGAGGCGCCCCTCTCTGTCCTGTCGGACATCTCCCCCGCGAGGGGGGAGATCGCTAGCCGCGCCGCTTTCCCTTTCCCTTTCCCTTCCAACGGTGCAAGCAAACGGGAAAGCGGTGAAACATCGATCTCCCCCCTCGCGGGGGAGATGCCGACAGGCAGAGAGGGGCGCCTCGCGCTGAACTTGCGGCCTGATCTGGAAAACTCCAGATGACCCGCTTCCGCTCCTTCACCCCCGCCGCCTCCACCATCCTCGCCGATGACGAACGCACCCGCATCACGCGCTGGGATTTTCAACCCGGCGCGGAGACCGGCCATCACAGCCACGGCCTCGCCTACGTCGTCGTGCCAGTGACGGACATGAATGTGCGGATCGAAGACGCCTCCGGCGTCAATGACCGGTTTGTCGCCGCAGGCGCGGCCTACTCGAGGCCCTCGGGTATTGAGCATAACGTCATCAATGCGGGCGACAAGCCGATGAGTTTCATCGAAGTTGAAATGAAGCGATAGAGAAAATTGATGTCCAATCTCGTCTCCAAATGGAACTATCCCACCACCGTCCGCTTCGGCGCTGGCCGCATCTCTGAGCTGGCCGAGGCCTGCCAGTCTTCCGGCATCAAGAAGCCTTTGTTCGTCACAGACCCCGGTCTTGCAAAAATGCAGATCGTCGCAGATGCACTCGCTGGCTTGAAAGAAGCAGGCGTGAAATACGGCCTGTTCCATGATGTGCAGCCCAACCCGGTGGCGGCCAATGTTGAGGCAGGCATCAAAGTTGTCCGCGCGGGCAAGCATGACGGCGTCATTGCCTTTGGCGGGGGATCGGCGCTGGACGCTGGCAAGGTCATCGCTTTCATGGCCGGGCAGACGCGCCCGATGTGGGACTTTGAGGATGTCGGCGACTGGTGGACGCGCGCCGATGCGAAGGGCATCCTGCCCGTCATCGCTGTGCCGACCACGGCGGGCACCGGCTCGGAGGTCGGCCGCGCCGGGGTCATCACCAATGAAGAGACGCACACGAAGAAAGTCATCTTCCACCCGAAGATGATGCCAGTCATTGTCATCGCCGATCCTGCGCTGAGCGTCGGCATGCCGCCTTTCATCACGGCAGGCACCGGCATGGACGCGCTGGCGCATTGCCTGGAAGCCTATTGCGCTCCGGGTTATCATCCGATGGCCGACGGCATAGCGCTTGAGGGCATGCGGCTGGTGTTTGAAAACCTTCCGAAGGCCTTCGCCAACGGCAAGGACCTGACCGCCCGCGCCCACATGATGTCGGCGGCGGCGATGGGCGCGACGGCGTTCCAGAAGGGTCTCGGCGCGATCCACTCCCTGTCGCATCCGATAGGCTCGCTCTACCACACGCATCACGGCATGACGAACGCCGTGTTCATGCCCTATGTGCTGGATTTCAACCGCTCCGCCATCGAGGCCCGGATTGAGCCAGCGGCGCGGTATCTCAACATCAAGGGCGGGTTTGACGGGTTCCGCAAGGCGGTCATCAATCTGCGTAGGGCGTTGAATGTCCCGCACACGCTCAATGGTCTGGTTAAGGGATTCGATCCGGACAAGAAGCGCAAACAGCTCATTTGCGACATGGCGGTGGTTGATCCAACGGCAGGCGGCAATCCGGTGAAGCTCACCAAGAAGGGCGCGCTGGAGATTTTGGAAGCGGCGGTCAAGGGGTGAATTCCTGTCGTTTTCTTTGCCATAAGCCTGCCCTATCGGATGCCGGCGATGGTCCGGTTCCGTGAGGAACCAGTCCGAAGGATGCGCAGATAATGGCGGAGGTGGCCCGGTCCTGCTTCGCAGCCGCCTCCGCAACTTGCGGACTTGATCAGCCGACGCAGCCGCCACGCGGAACAGCGCATCGCTGTTGCGGTCGATCACCAATGCCCAGTCCATGCGGTCCTTCCTGTTTCAATCAAACCCGCGGCATGATCTCACGGGATTGGGAGGGGGTGGATAGAATTTTCTGAAATAGTGATACGGTGTTGAAAAGGATGAGGTATCGCCGGTGCGGAATTAAGAGTGCACTATACCCCAAACACCGCCTTGCACTGGCTAAACCATTCCTCCTGCGTCTGCGGCGCGTCCAGTGATCCCGATTGGATTCAAACCAATTGCCTCAGGATTAGGAATCCTGCGCCCTGATTGCCTGAGTCATTATCTGATGGCTTGCAGAGCGGGGTGAGAAGCGCTTGACTGGCATTTAGTTCCACGGAGCCAATCAATGCCGACCCGCTTGCTCAAGCTGACCGCCTATCACGCCGTTCTCGTCTTCTTTCTGGCCGGGGCGTTTGCGGCGCTGTTTGCATGGAGCTCTTTCAACCTGTTTCAGACCGGCATGGCGAACGTGAACCTGCTGCGGAACTATGGCTGGATGGCCATTATGGATGGCGGCGCGATTCAGCTTATCTCGCTAATTCTGTATGGATACCTGTCGCTCGCTTTCTTTATCGCTTTCAAAGCCTGCGAAGTCGAACTCGTCTACCGCTGGCGCAGATGGCAGGAAGATAACGGCGATAGCTGATTTGGTCTGGTGATCCCGATTGGATTCGAACCAATGGCCTCAGGATTAGGAATCCTGCGCTCTATCCACCTGAGCTACGGGACCAGACAGCGCGACACATAGACGGAATTTGGATATCCGCCAAGTGCTTCGCTCACGGCCGCAGCGCGGTCTCCGCGAGGCTCACCCAGTAGCTGACGCCGTGCGGGATGACGTCGTCGTTGAAGTCATATTCGGGGTGGTGCAGGTAGGCGGTGTCGCCGTTGCCGATGAAGATGAAGGCGCCGGGCCGGGCTTCCAGCATGTAGGAAAAATCCTCGCCGCCCATAACCGGCGGCGTGTCCGGGTCGACATTGGCCGGGCCGGCCTGCGCGCTTGCGATTGCAATTGCGAAGTCGGTTTCTTCCGGGTGATTGAAGGTGACGGGATAGTTGCGGTTATAGTTGACCTTGATCTCCGCGCCATAGGCGAGCGCGATCCCGGCGGCGACTTCCCTCATGCGGGTTTCAGCAAAGTCGCGCATTTCCTTTTTCAGGGTGCGCACCGTTCCGGCGAGATCGGCAGATTGGGGAATGACATTCTGCGCGTGACCTGCGTGGAACTGGGTGACGGAGATGACCAACGCTTCCAGCGGGTCGGCGTTGCGCGAGACGATGCCCTGGAAGGCGTTGACCAGCTGTGAGGCGATGAACACCGGGTCGATTGTGCGGTGCGGCATGGCGGCGTGGCCGCCCCGGCCTTTGACCTCGATGGTGAATTCATCGGTCGCGGCCATGATCGCACCGGGACGGATGGCGAATTTTCCGACGTCGAGGCCGGGCATATTGTGCATGCCGAAGACCTTGGAAATGTTGAACTTTTCCATCATGCCGTCGCGCACCATGGCCCGCCCGCCCGCACCGCCCTCTTCGGCGGGCTGAAAAATGACGGCGGCGGAACCGGCGAAATTGCGGGTTTCGCACAGATGCCGCGCGGCGCCGAGCAGCATTGATGTGTGGCCGTCATGGCCGCAGGCGTGCATCTTGCCGGGATTTTTCGACGCGTGTGGCAGGCCGGTGGCCTCGGTGATCGGCAGCGCGTCCATGTCGGCGCGCAGGCCGATCGTTGCGCCTTTGCCCTTCGACCCGTGAATTACGCCGACAACGCCTGTGCGGCCGATGCCGGTGACGACGTCATCGCAGCCGAAGGCCCGCAGCTTTTCGGCGACGAAGGCCGCCGTTTGATGCACATCGTATTGCAGCTCGGGCATTTGATGCAGCTGTCGGCGCCAGGCGGAAATCTCGGGCTGCATTTCCATGGCGCGGTTCAGAAGGGGCATGTTTCACCGTTCCGTGATTTCTGATCTGTGTGACAATGGCGTCTCTGCCATTTCAGCGCCACATAGAATAGATAGGCGCAAAGCGGGGCTGCGTGAAGCCTTGACATCGGTTCAATCGGATAAAGACGGAACATATGGAATTTCCGGGATTCAAAACATGGCGTGGAACCCTTCTGTCCGCCGCTATGTGCGTCTGCCAGCTGTGCGCCGGCGCGGCGCAGGCGGGAACGTCGATCCTGATTGATGCGGGAACGGGCGCGGTTCTGGCGCAGGAGAACGCCTTGCAGCGCTGGTATCCGGCGTCGCTGACCAAACTGATGACCGCTTACATCGCGCTCAAGGCGCTGAAGTCGGGCCAGCTGACGCTGACCTCGCCGGTCAAGATCAGCGCCAGCGCCGCCAAACAGCCACCGAGCCGCATGGGCTACAAGCCGGGAAATGTTCTCAATCTCGACAATGCCTTGAAAATCATGCTGGTCAAATCCGCCAACGATATCGCGGTGGCGGTGGCGGAGACGGCGGGCGGCAAGAATTATCAGAAGGCAATGAATGAAGAGGCGCGGCGGCTCGGCATGACGGGCTCGAACTGGGTCAACGCCAACGGGCTGCATTCGACGCAGAATTATACGACCGCGCGCGACCTCGCCGTGTTGACGATGGCGCTGCGGCGGGACTTTCCGGAGTATGCCTCCTATTTCGGCATCGAAGCGATCGCATATGAAGATAAACTGGAGCGGAACTATAACATCCTGCTCGGCCGGTTCGACGGCGCGGACGGGATGAAAACCGGCTTTGTCTGCGCCTCCGGCTTTAACCTTGTGGCGTCCGCGACGCGCGGCGGACGCACGCTCGTCGCCGTGGTGCTGGGCGAGACAAGTCAGCAGCGCAGGGCGGAGAAGGCAGCTGATCTTCTCGCCCAAGGCTTTGCCTCGGACGGTTTGGGCGGGGCGGAAATCGCCAGGCTTCAGGTGGCGGCGGGTGCATCGCAACAGGCCAAAGACATGCGTTCCATTGTCTGCGCCAAGGGGGCGGAGGCTGACCGCTGGGATGGGCGGGAAGTCGAGGGGCGGATTGTTTTCAACTCGCCACATATCAAGGCGATGCTGCGCCAGCCGATCGCGGTTCAGGTCGGGCTGGGCGGAGCGACAGGACCGGGCATCGCCGCGAACGACGATGATCCCTTCGCCAATGTGCCGGTTCCCACTCCCCGGCCCAACTATGTGCGTCAGGAGATCGCGCCGATGGCGCTGACCGGCGAGACCAAGCTGCGCAAGGGCATGGCGCCGCCGGCTTTGGGCAGTAACTGAGCGATGTTTCCGATTCCCGTTTCCGTCATCACCGGCTTTCTCGGCTCGGGCAAAACGACGCTGCTTAACCGGCTGCTGAAGGACCCGGCGCTGAAAGACACGGCGGTCATCATCAATGAGTTCGGCGATGTCGGCATCGACCATCTTCTGGTCGAGCAAAGCAGCGACGGCATCATCGAGCTCTCTGACGGATGTTTGTGCTGCACCGTGCGCGGCGAGCTGGTTGACACGCTTTCGGACCTTATCGACCGGCTGCAGACCGGGAAAATCAAAGCGCTGAGCCGTATCGTCATTGAGACGACCGGGCTTGCCGACCCGGCCCCCGTTCTGGCGGCCATAATGGGGCATCCGGCGCTGGTTCAGGCGCTTCGGCTCGACGGCGTTATCACCGTTGTGGATGCGGTCAATGGCGCGGCGACGCTGGACAATCATATCGAAGCGGTGAAGCAGGCGGCGGTGGCGGACCGGATTGTCCTTACCAAGACCGATTTGGCAGCGGGCAAGGAGGCAGCGGCGGAGCTTTGCAAGCGGCTGAACCGGCTCAATCCCGGCGCGCAGATTGTGCGTTCTGCGGCGCATGAGGCTTTGGTGGCCGTTTTGTTCAATTGCGGGCTCTATGATCCGGCGGCGAAGACTTCCGATGTCGCGCGCTGGCTGAATGAAGAGGGTTTCCGCGACCGCGGGCATGAGCGGCACGCGCTGGAGCAGCACGGCCATCACCATCATAACGTCAACCGGCATGACCAATCCATCAGCG
>JANMMM010000001.1:0-5805 GCA_031373225.1 Phyllobacteriaceae bacterium
AAATATACGAAGGGCGCCGCTTTGTCACGCGGCGCCCTCCAATATTCAATGAAAAGCGGTCTACTTACCGGCGGCGGCGGCCACTTCAGCGGCAAAATCGCTGGTTTCCTTTTCAATGCCTTCGCCGAGCGCGAAGCGGACAAACCCGGTAATCTTCACAGGCGCGCCGATGGCCTTCTCCGCATCTTTCACAGCCTGTTCGACCGTGATGTCGGGGTTGAGAACAAATGCCTGCTTGAGAAGCACGACTTCCTCATAGAATTTGCGGATGCGGCCTTCGACCATCTTCTCGATGATTGCGTCCGGCTTGCCCGATTCGCGCGCCTGCTCGGTGAAAATCGCCCGCTCGCGGTCAACGGCTGCCTTGTCCACTTCCTCAGCCGTCAGAGCCAGTGGATTGGTCGCGGCCACATGCATAGCCACCTGCCGGCCAAATGCGCGGGCTTCGTCGTGCCCGCCGATGGTTTCCAGCGACACCAGCACGCCCATTTTGCCGAGCCCGTCAGCGACGCCGTTGTGAATGTAGGTGGCGACAACGCCGTCCTTGACCGACAGCATGGCCGAACGGCGGAAGCTCATGTTTTCGCCGATGGTGCCGACAGCGGCCTGGATGAACTCCGCGACATTCTTGTCTGAGCCCGGATACTTGGCGTTGGCCACAGTCTCCATTGTGCCATCAGTCGTCAAAGCCACCGAAGCGACGTTGCGGACAATGTCCTGGAACCCGTCATTGCGGGCGACAAAATCCGTCTCGGAGTTGACCTCCACCACGACTGCCTTGTGGCTGGACGAAGCAATGCCGATCAGGCCTTCCGCTGCCGTGCGGCCTGCCTTCTTCTCAGCTTTGGTGATGCCCTTGGCGCGCAGCCAGTCGACGGCGGCTTCCATATTGCCGTCGTTTTCAGTCAGCGCGTTCTTGCAATCCATCATGCCTGCGCCGGAGAGTTCGCGCAGCTCTTTTACCTGTTGGGCGGTAATGGCCATTTGTCTGCCTCTTTTTAAAAACGCAATGAGCGCCGGTCAATGCGCCCTGCCGTTCTTGAGAATTGAATTGGTCAGGGAAAATGAAGCCGCCGTGACAGCGGCTTCAAAGGCTTTTCCGCTTAAGCGACAGGCGCTTCGGCTTCCGGCTCAGCAGCAGCTTCCGCAAACGCGGCTTCCAGCGCCGGCTCGGCTGGCGCTGCTTCCAAAGCGGGCTCAGCAGGCGCCGCTTCCAAAGCAGGCTCAACCGGAGCAACTTCATGCGCGCCGATGTCATGGCCCATGGAGCCCTGCTGGCGCGCAATGCCGTCGATGCAGGCTTTGGCGATCAGGTCGCAATAGAGCTGAATTGCGCGGGCCGCGTCGTCATTGCCGGGGATCGGAAAGTCGATCCGGTCGGGGTCGCAGTTGGAATCGATGATCGCCACGACCGGGATGCCGAGGCGCTTGGCCTCTTCGATGGCGTTGGCTTCCTTGTTGGTGTCGATGATGAACATGATGTCCGGCGTCGAGCCCATGTCTTTGATGCCGCCGAGCGCGCGGTCGAGCTTCTGGCGCTCGCGCTCAAGGTTCAGAGCCTCTTTCTTGGTGAAGCCGTGGTTTTCAGACGCGAGCAGCTCGTTGAGCTTGCGCAGGCGCTGGATCGAATTGGAAATTGTCTTCCAGTTGGTCATCATGCCGCCGAGCCAGCGGGCATTGACATAATACTGCGCCGAGTTGCGCGCAGCTTCCGCGATAATGTCCGAAGCCTGACGTTTGGTGCCGACGAAGAGCACACGGCCGCCGCGCGCGACAGTGTCCGAGATCGCCTTCAGCGCCTGCGACAGCAGCGGCACCGTCTGGCCGAGATCGAGAATGTGGATATTGTTACGGGTGCCGAAAATGTAGGATTGCATTTTCGGGTTCCAGCGATGGGTTTGATGCCCAAAGTGGACGCCAGCTTCGAGAAGCTGACGCATGCTGAAATCTGGCAGCGCCATGGTTTAGTCCTTTCCGGTTGAACCTCCACGGGGTTTGACACCTTCGTGCCACCGGTGGCGCAGGACGGATTTCTCCCGTCATGAACCGATCCCCGTGTGTGGAATGCGGCGGGATATAGAGGAGGCCCGCCGGTAAGGCAAGCGCCGATTCTATTGCTGAAGCGTCATGCCCTTCGGGTACCCGACGTCGCCTTTGCACTTCATCACCCACTTTTCGCAGTCATGTTCGCCCCATTTCTCGCAGATCATCAGGCAGGATTTGTCGATGACCGATTTTTTCTTCCCCGCAACCGGCTGCGTGAGAAGCGGCGCGGCGGGATTTGCTCCCGTCAGAACAAAGGCTGAGGCTTGCGTCGAAAGGCATGCAAATCCAAGACTGATGATCGTGATGGCCAAGAGTTTCATGGCAATTGCTCCCTGTTGCCCGGCCAAATTAAACGCGCGCATCCCGCCCCGCATCACCCGCGCGGGGGAACAGCGGCCAATTTCCGATGATTTCAGAGTTTTTTCCCGGCATCATCAATATTGGTGATGCGCTTTGCCGCGCCTCATGGCGGAATGCGGACATAAGTGGGTGCGCTTTGCGAGGAAATTTCTCATGAAGCCGATGGCATTGCTGGACGAAAACGCTGATTTTTCCGCCGGAACTGCGGCACGGGAGATAAATCTGCGCCGCGAACTGCTCGACCGCCTGCGCGGTCCGGGCGGCTATTATAACGCCGGAAACCTGATCGGCCTCGCCACGGGCATCTCCGTGCAGCTCGCCCAGGCGCCGCAAGACATGAGCCCGTCGGCAGCGCTGGCAGGGTACTTTGCCGGCGACATCAGCGGCGTCATGCTGACCCTTGCCACGCTGGTCTTCCTGTTCAGCGGCGAAGCCTATCACCGCGCCTGGGCCAACGGCTTTCCGCCAGATCCCGCGCTCAACCGGCTCGGCGATCTCACATCCGGCATCGGCGCGCTGGCGCTCGGCATTGGACTTTTAACGCTAGGCCAACCGATCCTTGCCGCGACCTCTGGACTTCTGCACGCTTTCGGCAAGTTCGGCAGCGCGCTGCACCGGCCCAATCCCGCTTCGCTCTATGATTGGCCCTGGATATTCCGGGCGGTGGTGATCGAGAGCCGCATCCCGGCCATGCTTGCCGCCCTCATCGAGCTGGCCCGGCTGTTTCCCGGTCTGGCGGAAGGCGCGCCGCTGATGCCGCTGGTCACGCCGGCGGCATTGCTGATCTGCTATGTGATCTGGGCAAAGGCGGACATTTTGCTCTTGAAAGGATGAAAGGTCGCGGGCGGCGGCTAATTCCAAAATGGATTCTTCTCCATGCGGGGAGAAAGACCGGCATTGATCCCGTCGAGCGCCGCCTGCATGCGCTGGCGCGCCTCCAGCATCGCCTCCGCCGCTGTCCCGCGCCAGTCATGCATGGTCAAGGGCTCGATGACGCGCAAAATGGCGCGCCTCGGCCCAACGGGCTGCGGCACAAAGGCGTTAAAAGTGTCGCGGAATGTGCCGCCGCAATAATCGTTACGAATGCGTTTGATGTGTTCCGCGACTTCTTCCTGAGAAATTTCCGGCTTCCCAACGGCGAACGCGCCAACGCGCGAGGCCCTGAAGAGGATTTCAGACAAAAGTTTCAGTTCCGCCGCCTCCGTGCTTTTCCTGTCCAGCTCCCGCAGCCTGCGGCGCGCCAACCGCTGCCAATCAGTTCCGGGACTGACCTCAACGCTAAGAATTGACGCCAGCTTGGAAATGACAGCAGCAATAACGAGTTTTTGCCGCTCATTGTACGGCGCGCTTTCGCCGCCGGTCAGGCCAAGCGCCATTTCATCGCGCGTCAACAACGACGAATAGATGAGGAAAACCCGCTGGGCCGCGCTGGACCCAGGCGGCGTTGCGATTTTCAAGCGCTTTTCAACATAGGCGCATTCGCACGACAGGCCAGCTGACACATCGCCGAGAAACACCAGCTTCCAGACAATTGGCGCGACAAAGCTCTGGAATGCAGCGTCCTGCGCCCTGCCCGCCGCCAGCGCTTCCATCGCCATTTCCGCCGCGCCCGCAAACAGCGGCGCGACATAATTGGAGTGCCAGCCGACCGAGCCTTCGGGGTGCAGCAGCACGCCATGGCCCTTCATCGCCCAGGCGACGGAATGCGCCCGCGCCCCGCCGCCGTCGCCTGGCACCTGCGCGATCAAATTGTTCGCAAGCCAGAATTTCTGCGCGAGATTTCCAAGGCCGTTGACGACGCCGTGCGTCGCCCAGCACGCGGCCAGCGGCGCGGCGCGTGACAGGACGTGCTTGTCGATCATCCAGTCGGTGAAGAATTCCGGGTGGTTCGGCACAATGAAAGTCGCCCTGCCCGGCCCGCAAAGTTTTTTGAGCCGCGCCTGATCCGCCTCCGGATAATCCCATTCGCGGATATCGGCAAAGCCGCGTAGGCCGGGCAGTGGAATGTTCCGCAGCACTGGAATGCCGCCGAGCATGAGCCAGCGGTTGACGAAATTCAGTGCTTTGATGAGACCCGGCTTGGGTTTGGGCGCGACGAAAACGTCCAGTTTCGCCATACGCGGCTTCCTTACTGGACTTTACAGTCTTTGGACGCGTCGAAGACTTTCAGGTCAACCAGCTTACCTGTCATTGAAAAGTCGCCATAGTCCATGACCAGATCGCGCGTGATGCCGTTATCGTAGAGCTTGAAGGCGATCTGATAGACCGGCAGCCCGTCGCCCTCCTTGTCGTCCTCAAAATAGGAAAGCGAAACAGGCCAGTGATGCGCCTTGCCAAGTTCTTTCATTGGTGCGGAATCATCTGTCTCCACAGCGGCCACTTTGTCATCCTTGCCGATAATAACGGTGGTCGCTAAAATTTTGTCTGCTTCGTCGGACCCGTCATAAATCGTCGTCTCGTAAAATTTCTCGCCCTTTTCCGCTTTTCCGAGCAGCTCAATCAAATGCTGGGTGGGAAATTGGCTCTTCGCCAGAGCAAGCTTTTCCTCTTTCGGTTTTTTAAGCTTCACCGCAATGCCGCCGGCCCCGCTCGACGCGTCGCCGATTGTCTCGGTGTCGAGCTGCTTGTCGACAAAGCTTTTGGTCAGGAAGCTGAACTCGGAGCCGTCGCCCGCTTCAAATGTCGTCGTCTGCTGGTCGGTCAGCCGCAGCTGCTCGCCATTGTCGATTTCGGTGACATAGCGGAACGTCGTCGTATAGCCCTCGCAGGCTGAACCGTTGAACTCATAGACCATGCGGCCCTTCAGGCCTGTGATGCCGGAACGGTCGGACGCGTTCTTCAATTCAAGGTCATACACGGCGCGGTGCGGCAAGAGGGCGGACGCCGACGCGGCGCTGCTTGTTCCCGCCGAAACGGATGAAATCACACCAGCAGTGATGAGAATCGTCAAATGACGCATGAAGGCCTCCAGAACATTGCCCATCTATGAGAATCGCCGTGGCAAAAGCGAGGCAAAAATGTGAGCATTCAACGATTAAGCCAAACGCCGCAAAGGAAACGCCATGACCGAGTATGCTGAAGATCGCCTGAAATCTCTGAACATTGTCTTACCGCAGGCTGCCGCTCCCGCCGCGAACTATGCTTCATGGGCAATTTCGGGCAATCTTCTCTTCACCGCCGGGCAGCTGCCGCTGAAAGACGGCAAGCTTTTGGCGATTGGCCTGCTCGGCCGCGACCTTGATGTGCCGCAGGCGCAGGAAGCCGCCCGCCAGTGCGCCGTCAATATTCTGAGCCAAGTCAAAGCGGCGCTCGGCGATCTGGAGCGGATCGTCCGCATCGTCAAAATCACCGCGTTCGTCGCCTCCACGCCGGACTTCGTCTCACAGCACCTCGTCGCCA
>JANMMM010000006.1:0-42702 GCA_031373225.1 Phyllobacteriaceae bacterium
GGTGCAGCACCTGAGCCATGTGCGCGAGCGGCCCGTCTGGCAGGAAATGCCGGCCGCTGTTCGCGCTGCTTTTCTCGCACCCGTTCCGGACCAACCAACACCGCTCGATCAAGTCTATGATGATCTTACCGAAAATCTGCTTCCCTATCCAATGGGCAATATCCACCCACGCTTCTGGGGCTGGTATATGGGCGCGGGCAATTTCACCGGGGCGCTCGCCGATTTTGTCGCCGCCATAGACGGCTCAAACCTCGGCGGCGGCAACACGGCGGCGGCGCAGCTTGACCGGCAGACGGTGAACTGGCTGAAAGAGATGATGGGCTTTCCGCCGGGTTCCAGCGGCACGCTGACCTCGGGCGGCTCAATGGCCAACATGGTTGGCCTGACCGTGGCGCGCAACGCCATGGCGGGCGTCGATGTACGCGTCGAAGGGGTCACCAGCTTACCGCAGAAGCTGCGCTTTTACGCTTCCGACCAGGTTCACTCCTGCCACCAGAAAGCCATGGAAACGCTCGGCCTCGGCAGCCGCGCTCTGGTTCACGTCGCATCGGACGCGGATTTCCGCTTGGACATCGCCGCTTTGGAGACAGCCATCGCCGAAGACCGGGCGGCGGGCATGCGCCCAGCCTGCGTGATCGCCACGGCTGGCACGACCAATACCGGCTCCATCGATGATCTGAAGGCAATCGGCGCGCTATGCCGCCGTGAGCGGCTCTGGTTCCACGTGGATGGGTGCATCGGCGCGCTGATCAAAATCGCGCCGCAGCATGGCCATATGGTTGAAGGTAGCGAGGAGGCAGATTCCCTCGCCCTTGACCCGCACAAATGGCTGCATGCGCCGTTCGAAGCAGGCTGCGCCCTGGTGCGCGACGCCAAGCTGCACTACGCCACCTTCTCGCTGCATCCGGAATATCTGGAGGAAAAGCCGCGCGGCATGGCTGCCGGAGAATATCTGTTCGACTACGGCTTCGAACTGTCGCGCGGCTTCAAGGCCTTGAAAATCTGGATGTCGCTGAAGGAGCACGGAACGGAAAAGTTCGGCAGACTGATTGACCAGAACATCGCGCAGGGCGCTTATCTGACCGCTTTGATCGCGGCGGAGCCAAGTCTTGAGCTCATGGCCCCGACCGTCATCAATATCGTCTGTTTTCGTCACCGGATTGCAGACGCGGACGAAGCGGCGCATGAAGCGCTCAACACCGAAATCATGCTGCGCCTGCAGGAAGCGGGCACGGCGGTCATGACCGACACGACAATCCATGGCCGTCATTGCCTGCGCGCCGCAATTAACAACCACCGCACACGGCGCGATGATCTGGATTTGCTGGTGAGGGAAGTGGCTCGACTGGGGCGGGAATTGCTGACAAATGGATTGGGCCGGGTAATCACATGATTACTGAACCGGACCCTTTCGTCCACCATCCCGTCCTGCGTGGCAAGATCACCGATCCGCTCCAATCCTACTTTCGCAATTTCAAACCGTCGGACATTGACGCAAGAATGGCGGCGCTGGGGCGGCCGGACGGGTGGCGCCACAGCGAGGCGGATATCGAGGCGGCGCGGCTGGCGTTTCTGGACGGCCGTTTTGGTGAGGACCTTTGGGTGTTCGCCTATGGCTCTCTGATGTGGGACCCGGCTTTCAAGTTCGCCGAAGTGCGCCGCGCCCATGCGCCGGACTATGCGCGGCGGTTCATCTTGAAAGACACATTCGGCGCGCGCGGAAATCCAATGGCCCCCGGCCTGATGGCCGCGCTGGACGATGGGGCGGGGTGCGATGGCCTCGTGTTCAAGATTGCCGGGGACGGGGTCAGGCACGAATCCGGCGTGTTCTGGCGGCGCGAGCTGCTGGGCCACGCCTACCGGCCGGCATTTGTCAAAATTGCCACCAGCTTCGGCGGCGTGGAAGCGCTGACAGTTCTCGCCAACCACGGCTCGGAGCTGATCCGCCCCGATCTCACACGCGAGGAGCAGATCCGCTACATCGCCACCGGCAAAGGCTTTCTCGGAACCAGCCTTCAATATATTGAAAATATCGCCGAACATTTCGCAGCGCTTGATATTGAAGACGCCGAAGTCATGGAGCTGCTCGCCGGGGCGAGAGCCTATGCCGCCGATAGCTCTGCTATGAGCGCCATGGGAACCCCTTCCGCTGAGAAGCCGGCGTCAAAGGGCTGAGCGGCCTGATGATCGGCGGGGGCGCAGCGGCTGCGGCTTTGGATATCAGAGAAGGGTTGAAACTGTGAACACTCCGTCTACGCCGGCGGGCGGACCGCCGAAAAAACTCGACGGATCAGATGTCTCCGGTCAGCGGCAAATCCCGCCAGAACTGCGGGTTGGAGTTGCCTATTCGGATTTCTCTGGGGCTTTGTCCGCGATTTTAGCAACTGCCCGGCCGCAATAGGCATTGCGGGCGTGCCGCAATTCCGGCCCGCGTCCGGCGCCGCCCGGCTCTGTGGGTGTTTTGTCAGCTTTATCACAAGAAATTGAGGAGAACTTCGTCTGTCTTTAGGTCATTTTCGGACTGCGAAGCAGCGTTGATGTTGCAACCGGTCTTGGAGGAGAAACTCAATATGTTGAAACTGAAACTGATTGTGACGGCGCTTGGACTTACACTTGCCGCAAGCGCCGCTTGCGCCGGCGCCGCCGATGACGCGATCAAGGGCCGGCAGGCCTGCATGAAGGCGCACGGCGCCTCGATGAAAATCATGGTCCCGATGATGAAAGGCGAAGCGCCGTATGACAATGCCGCCATTCAGGCCACTCTGGACGCCGAGGGCCCGGCCTGCGCGGACTGGGACAAGTGGTGGTCGGCCGATGTCAAGGACGGCGGCACGCTGAAGACCCATGCCAAGCCGGAAATCTGGAGCGACGCCAAAGGCTTCGCCGACGCTGGCGGCGTCTGGTACAATGCCTACACCGCCGTGAAAGCCAGCGCCGACGAGGCCGCATTCAAAGCCGCATTTCCGGCTCTGGGCGGGGCGTGCGGCGGGTGCCACGAAAAGTTCCGCTCAGCGATGGAATAGAGCCGCGCAACATAAGAGACCGGCAGGCGGCTTGGCGTTTTGTCAGCCGCCTGTCTTTTGTTATCCGGGGACAAGGCGCGATGCATCTGAAGGGTTCTTGTCACTGCAAGTCCGTCTCCTTTTCCGTCGAATCCGCGCATCCATACCCCTTCAACTTATGCTACTGCGAAATCTGCCGGAAAACGGCGGGCGCGGGCGGCTATGCGATCAATCTCGGCGCGGATTTTGCGACGCTCGCCATAGACGGCCGGGAACACATCCGAGTCTACCGCGCGCGGCTTGCTGACCCGGACGCGGGAACAGCATCCGAAAGCCCGGGAGAACGCAGTTTTTGCGGCACATGCGGCAGCCCGCTGTGGCTCTGGGACCCGCGCTGGCCGGAGCAGGTTCATCCCCACGCGTCGGCGATAGACACGGAACTTCCGGCTCCGCCGCAGACAACCCACATGATGCTGGCCAGCAAGGCGTCCTGGGTCGCGCCTGACATCAAGGAAGGCGACATTCAGTTCGACGCCTATCCGGACGAAAGCCTCGCCGAGTGGCACAAGCGGCTTGGGCTTGTTTCCTGAGCCTGTCAGGCGGCTTCTTCAAGCGCGTCCGGCAGGTCCGCATCGCTGCAGACCCGGTTGCGTCCGCTGTTCTTGGCCTGATAGAGCGCGGCGTCGGCAAGGCGGAGTCCGCCCTTTGTGCCGCCATCCGTGATTTCGCATATTCCGAAACTTGCCGTCATCCGGAGACCTGGCGCAATTTTGTCATGCTCGGCGGCTTCTATCGCCATCCGGAGCGCATTCGCGTAAGCGTGCCCGGCGGCCAGCGGCGTGTTGGGCAGAAAAATGCCGAACTCCTCGCCGCCCAGCCGGCCATAGACGGTCGTCGGAAGCGCCGCGGACTTCAGGATTGACGAGACCGCAATTATCATGTCGTCGCCGGCATCGTGGCCGAAACGGTCATTGATCTGTTTAAAATGGTCAATATCCGCCATGATGACGCATGCCGTCTGCGCGGCATGCTCCGGAACGGCGGCAAAAAAACCGCGCCGGTTCCACAGGCCGGTCAAAGGATCGGTGAGCGAAGCGTTGCGGTAGGCAATCACCAGCCGGTTCATCGTGTTGAAAAACAGCACCGCGCCAATGGCGAATGCCAGCGCGACAAACATTGTGTTTGTGGCGGCAATGTGCAGGTCCAGCTGCTGCAGCGGCGACAGGTCTGACCTTGCGCTTGTCCGCGCTGTGAGGATCGGCTGAAAGACGAGGTAGTTGGCCCCAAGCAACAGACTGAAAAGGCCAAGGAACCGCACCACGGGCTGCGCCCGCGGCAGAGCGAAAGCCGCCCGCGCCACGAGAAGCATCATCAGCCCGTGCGACGCGACAATGCCGGAGAGCCACCATGGACTGCCGGGAGACTGCACGACTGCTTGGACAAGGCAGGCCATGAGGCCAAGGGATGCCGTTCCATAGACACGCCAATCGGGAATGCGCAGCCGAAAATCCATGGACAGGCCGCGGACAACCAGAACAAAGGCGGCAGTGTCCATTATTTTCGACAGACTGAGGGCGCCCATAGGCAGCCCTGCGCTCAAAACGCTGAAGTCAAATACGGCGCTCAGACCGAAAAACATCGTGCAGCCGACATAAAACGCCAAGTGCCGGGCCGAGCGGTCCATCAGCCAGACGGCCAGAAACAGGCCGAAAAAATTCAGCCCGGCCAACAATCCCATAAAGGTGATCACGCCGCCTATGGTGAGCTGCATTGCCTCGCCCCGGAAATCATGGGACGCTTATCGCAGAATGGAATTAAACCCGGCTTCTGGCAGGCGCTAAAATTACGGCATCCGCATCAACGGCTTGTTAGCTTTTCCGCCCGCCTCGGCGGGGAGAGAAGCTCACTTCCACTCCCGAATATCCACAAACCGCCCCGCCACCGCCGCCGCCGCAGCCATGGCGGGGGAGACGAGATGGGTGCGGCCCTTGAAGCCCTGACGGCCTTCAAAGTTGCGGTTGGAGGTCGAGGCGCAGCGCTCGTGCGGCTTCAACCGGTCATCGTTCATGGCAAGGCACATGGAGCAGCCCGGCTCGCGCCAGTCAAAGCCCGCTTCGATGAAAATCTTGTCGAGGCCTTCCGCGATTGCCTGCTCCTTCACGAGGCCGGAGCCGGGAACGATCATGGCGTTGACTGTGGAGGCGACCTTCCTGCCCTCGACGACCTTCGCCACTTCGCGCAGGTCCTCGATGCGGCCATTCGTGCAGGAGCCGATGAAGACGCGGTCGAGCGTGATGTCCGTCATCTTGGTGCCGGGCTTCAGCCCCATATAGTCGAGCGCCCGCCATTTGGATGTGCGCTTGTTGTCGTCGGCAATGTCGTCCGGGTTCGGCACTTCGCCCAGTATCGACACGACATCCTCCGGCGAGGAGCCCCAGGAGACAATCGGCGGCAGCTTGGCGGCGTCGAGAACGACGACTTTGTCGAAATGCGCGCCTTCGTCGGTATAGAGCGTCTTCCAAAAGTCCATCGCCATATCAAAGGCCTTGCCCTTCGGTGCGCGCGGCTTGTCTTTCACATAGGCGAATGTCTTCTCATCCGGCGCAATGAGCCCGGCGCGCGCGCCGCCTTCGATGGTCATGTTGCAGACCGTCATGCGGCCTTCCATCGAAAGTGCGCGGATGGCTTCGCCGGCGAACTCGATCACATGGCCGTTGCCGCCCGCCGTGCCGATTTCGCCAATGATGGCGAGGATGATGTCTTTGGCGGTCACATGGTCGGGCAGCAGGCCGTCAACGCGCACCAGCATGTTCTTCGCCTTCTTCTGGATCAGCGTCTGCGTCGCCAGCACATGCTCGACCTCGGACGTGCCGATGCCATGCGCCAGCGCGCCGAACGCGCCATGCGTGGACGTGTGGCTGTCGCCGCAGACAATGGTCATGCCGGGCAGGGTGAAGCCCTGTTCCGGCCCGACAATGTGGACGATGCCCTGGCGGCGGTCATTTTCGGAATAATATTCAACGCCGAAATCTAGTGCGTTTTTCGCCAGCGCCTCGACCTGAATGCGGCTTTCCTCGTTCTTGATGCCCAGCGCCCGGTCCGGCGAGGTCGGCACATTGTGATCGACTACGGCCAGCGTTTTTTCCGGATGCCGCACCTTTCGCCCCGCCATGCGCAGGCCTTCAAACGCCTGCGGGCTGGTCACTTCATGCACAAGATGCCGGTCGATATACAGAAGACACGTGCCGTCCTCCTGCCGGTCGGCGACGTGGTCGTCAAATATCTTGTCATAAAGCGTTTTCGCTGCGGTCATCTCGGATAGATCCTGTGGATTTGAAGGCGTCCCTTTAGCGCAAGCGATGCGGCGGGGAAAGTCCTTTGCACTGTCTCAAATCGTGAGTGGAAAGCGCTGAAACGCCGTTAAGAATCCGCTTTCTTGTGCATTGCAACAGGTGTATACCGCCGCCGATGAACGGCCCGGATAACAACCAGAATGGCCTTGGCGGCGCATATTTGCGCGGCGGCAGAGACAATTCCTAATCATGACCCAGACAGATAAAGCCTCGGCGTCCGCCGATGGCGCCGCAAACGGCGCACAAGAAAATGAGAACGTCCACCACGCTTCCGGCCCGTTCCTTGGCCTCGCCGTCGGCTCAGTCGGCGTCGTGTTCGGCGACATCGGCACCAGCCCGCTCTACGCGCTGCGCGAATCCCTGCACCACGCCGCCGAGGGCGGCATCAGCCGCGCTGAGGTTGTCGGCATCGTTTCCCTTGTGCTCTGGGCGCTGATCCTCGTTGTCACCATAAAATATGTCGCGCTCATTATGCGCGCCGACAATGACGGCGAAGGCGGCACACTGTCGCTGATGGCGCTGACACAGAAAGTCATTGGCCGCGGCATGAACATTTCGTTCTTCCTCGGCGTCATCGGCGCGGCGCTGTTTTACGGCGATTCCATCATCACGCCGGCGATTTCCGTGCTGTCATCGGTTGAGGGCTTCAAAGTCGTCACGCCGGTGTTCGAGCCCTATATATTGCCCATCGCCATCGCCATTCTTGTTGTCCTGTTCTCGGTGCAAAGCCGCGGCACCGCCAAAGTTGCCACCTTTTTTGGCCCGATCATGGTCGTCTGGTTTTTGACGCTGGCGGCGCTCGGCCTTTATCACATCGCCGACGATCCTGAAATTTTCTACGCCTTCAACCCGGCAAACGCCTTGTTCTTCCTGCTGAAGCACGGCGTTATCGGCGCCATTGTGCTGGGATCGGTGTTTCTGGCCGTCACCGGCGCCGAGGCGCTCTACGCCGATATGGGCCATTTCGGCCGCTCGCCGATCCGCTGGGCCTGGATGTGTTTTGTTTTTCCCTGTCTTGCGCTGAATTATCTTGGCCAGGGCGCCATGATTTTGAACCATCCGGAAACGGCGCATAATCCGTTCTTTCTGATGGCGCCGCAATGGGCAACGCTGCCGGTGGTCATTCTCTCCTGCTTGGCGACGGTGATCGCCTGTCAGGCCGTCATCACCGGCGCATTCTCGCTGACGCGCCAGGCCGTTCAGCTCGGCCTTCTGCCGCGCCTTGAAATCCGCCACACTTCGGAAATGCTGGCCGGCCAGATATACCTGCCCAAGGTAAACCGCTTCCTGTTTATCGGCGTCATCCTGCTGGTCATCCTGTTCAAGAACTCATCCGCCCTCGCCTCCGCCTACGGCATCGCCGTCACAGGCTCAATGCTCGCAGATGCCGGGCTGATGTTCATTCTGCTTTGGAAAGTCTGGAAATGGGGCTTCTGGCCATCCGTTGCCGTGATGACGCCGTTCTTCATCATCGACTTCGCCTTCTTCGGTGCTAATTTCCTGAAGCTTTTTGACGGCGCCTACATGCCGCTGACTTTTGGCGGCATCCTTATCGTCCTGATGTGGACCTGGGTGCGCGGATCGAAGATCATTTCCGACAAATCGAAGCGCGAATCCGTGCCGCTGGCCGACCTCACCAAAATGCTGGAGAAGCGCCCGCCGCAGCGCGTTGCGGGCACCGCCGTGTTCATGACCGCCGACCCGGAAACCGCCCCCGCCGCCCTGATGCACAATCTCAAGCACAATCACGTTCTTCACAAGACCAACATTCTGATGACAGTCAAAACCTCCAGCGCGCCCTATGTCGCTGAGAAGGATCAGATCGAAGTTGACACCCTGTCGGACGATTTCCGCCGCATCATCGCGACGCTCGGCTATATGCAGACGCCACGCATTCCCCAGCTTCTCGCCGCCGCGCGGCGCAAGGGCTGCGAGTTCGAGCTGATGCAGACCTCGTTCTTCCTCGGCCGCCGCACCATCAAAGCCTCCGCCACATCCGGCATGCCGCTCTGGCAGGACGGCGTCTATATCGCCCTGGCGCGCGGCTCGGCCAATGCGACGGACTTCTTTCACATACCCTATAACCGGGTCGTGGAAATGGGCAGCCAGATCACGGTTTAGATCAGGCTGAGAATGTGCCGGACACGCTCTGAAACGGATGCTGGTGTGATGCTGACGCATTCATAGCCGAACGCCTGATAGGTCTTGCGGTGCACGCGCTCAAACACCAGCGCATCCTCGAAACTGATCCTCCGCGCCCCAGTCGGCTCAACGAAGCCAAGATTTTCGATGAACAGCACGCGCCTCTGAAAAACGCCCTCCCATTCAATCCGGTTCATTTCCTCCAGCAGCGCCGCAGGCGGAGCGATGCCCAGATACTTCGCGAGCGCGAGGGTGCAGACCGCTGACCGGTCATGAAACTGCACAGGATATTTCGCGTTCGCAGCATCGATCTGGCGCTGCCGCTGCAGTGCGACAATCTTGTCGATGAAATCCGGGTTGCGCCATGGTTCTGGATTTCCGCGAACGCTTTCAGCCGCGATGACATCCGTCGCCGCCTCAAGCACAATTGAATGGCCCATCGCGGCAAGCGCGTTGATGATGGAGGTTTTTCCGGCGCCGGGCGCGCCTGTGAGGATGAAGCGTTTCATCTCTTGTCCTTCTCCAACGCTACCGCGCGGTGGACCAGGCGAACCAGAGCGCCACGAGCGCCAGCAGCACGGACAGCGCCCGCCTCACCCGCTGTTCGCGCGCCGGGTCATTGAGAAGCGGTTCGAGCGAGCCGGCCAGCAGTACGATGAGCGAGTGCACAATCGTGGCGACCGCGACATAGACGGCGGAGAGCGTCAGCGTCTGCGGCAGGAGCGGCAATGCCGCATCGACAAATTTTGGCAGCACGGCGACATAAAACACCGCCGCTTTCGGGTTCAGGAGATTGGTGACCAGCCCACGCATGAAAAACCGCGCGTGGGAGGGCTCAGTCAATCGAGCGGCTTCGCCGCGCCAGCCTTCATAGGCAAGCCACAAAAGGTAAGCGACGCCCGCCCAGCGCAATGCTTCGTACAACGTGTCCGACGACTGGATGATGGCGGCGACGCCAAAGGCTGCGATCAGGCCGATCACTGCGAGGCCGAGCGCCACGCCCGCCACGGTGGCAAACCCCGCCCGTCTTCCGTCAGATAGCGAAACGATGGCAAGGTATGTCATGTTCGGCCCCGGCGTCAGCTCAATCAGCAGCGCCGCCAGCGCGAAAGCCCAGACGGACGGTGGAATGAGGGCGGCAAGCTCCGCCATATCAGCGCTCCTCGCTCCTGCGCAGCCGCTTCTCAAGCCCGCGCAGCGCCAGCGACAGGCCTACCGTCATCACCAGATAAATGTAGGCGACAATCGAATAGGTCTCGAAAAACCGGAACGAGCCGGAGGCGTAGACCTTGCCCATCTGCGTGATGTCGGCGACGCCGAGCACGGACACCAGCGAGGAATCCTTGACCATGGCGATGAAGTCATTGCCGAGCGGCGGCAGGATGGTTTTGACCGCCTGCGGAAACACAACGTGGCGGAACCGCAGCCAGCCGGAAAGGCCCAGCGCCTTCGCCGCCTCGATCTGCCCTTTCTCGACCGCCAGAATTCCGGCGCGGAACACTTCAGACAGAAAGGCCGAATAGCCGATGGTCAGCGCAATGATGGCGCGCCAGAGCAGCGGAAAATCACGCACGCTCATCGGACCAATGATGCCCGCCTGCTGCAGGGGCGCGGTGATGAAATTCCAGAAGGCGACAAAGGCCGGCGCGCCGACAAAGGCGATGTAGAACAGCAGCACAAGGATCGGCACGCCCCTGATGATCTCGACATAAAAGCGCGCCGACTGCCGCAGGACCTTTGACTTCGAAAGCCCCATCACCGCCAGCAGCAGACCGAGCGCCGAGGCTAGCAGAAAGCCGACCATGGTGACAAACAGCGTGATGCCGATGCCTTTGGAGACAGTCTGGAAAACCTGCCGGTAAATGCCGTTGGCCGCGATGACGAGGCCAAGCCCGATGGCGATCAGGACCGCGGCGGCGAGCCAATAGGGAAATTCTTTCTCATCCGCCTTGGGAGGGCCGCCCGCCATAAACCGCTCCGGCAGCCTATTCGCCGAACTTGTAGTCCACGAACCACTTCTTGTTCAGCGCGTCCATCGTCCCGTCCGCCTTCAGCGCCGCGATCGCCGCGTTGATGGGCGCGGCGAGTTCCGAGCCTTTTGGGAAGATGAAGCCGAAATCCTCGGTGCCGAGCGGTCCGCCGGTCAGCTTCAGCTTGCCTTCCGACGCATCGACATAGCCCTTGCCGGACGTGCCGTCGGTCAGAACCGTGTCCACATCACCGGCTTTCAGCGCCTGCACCGTCGCGCCGAATGTCTCAAACAGCTTAATGCGCGGATTGTCCTCCTTGCCGTCAAGCACTTCGTACACAGCCGTGTAGAACGGCGTCGTGCCCGCCTGCGCGCCGACAAGGCCTTCGGTGAATGCGCCGAATGTCTTGGCGTCGGTGAAGCGGCTTTCGTCGCCGCGCACCAGCATGAACATTTCCGAGCGCATATAGGGGTCGGAGAAATCCACCTTCGCCTTGCGCTCCTCCTTGATGGTGATGCCGGTCATGCCGATCTCATACTGCTTGTCCGACACTGCCTGGATCATCGCGTCCCAGGACGTGTTCTGATACTCGACAGTGAAATTGAGCCGCTTGGCGATCTCGCCCATCGCGTCATATTCCCAGCCGATCTGCTTGCCGGATTTCGGATCGACGAATTGCAGCGGCGGATAGGCGTTTTCCGTGACAACGACGACCTTCTTGCCGCCAAGATCGGGCAGGTCGGCGGCGGAGGCGGAGAAGCTCAGGAAAACGGAGGCCGCAGCGGCGGCGAAGGACATCAGACTGCGCATGGAAGACTCCTGTAGTATCGCCCGCTGAAAGCGGGATTTTTCTTTTTGATCAGAAATCAGAATGTCACAAGCCGCGCCGCTATGGCAAGAGGCTGGTCAGAGCGGCGCCTGTTCAACGCAGATTTTCTGCGCATCGTCTGCGGTAAGCTTCTGTTTGAAGAAGCGGCAATAATACGGGCCGCCTTCGGCATGGTGGCGGACAAAGTGCCTGCAGCTCTGGCAAACGCCAAACGGCCGGCTGCCGTTTGATTTCAAAAGCGCTGAAACCAGCCGCGACAGCGCCGCCGTGATCGCCGTTCTTATGGCCGGGTCAATCGAGGAGACGCCGCTGTATATTTTCGACAGCCCGTCATCCATCAGCATCTGAACGCCGGCATCCGTCAGCGCCAGCCGCACCGAGCGCTTGTCACCGCCTGCGGTCTTCGCCACCAGCCCGCGCTTTTCCAGCGAAATCACCGTCTGCGACACCGTGCCTTTGGTCGAGCCGAGCCACAGCGTCAGCGCGCCGGGCGTCGCGGAAAAGCGGTTGGCCGAGGCGAGATAACGCAGCGCCTCCCATTGGGCGGGCTTCAGGCCCTTGGCATGTCCGGCGTTCAGGGTGATGCGGGAGAGCCGGTCGATCAGTTCAGTAAGCTGTTTGTCGCTCATGCCGCCGGGTATCGTATCGATACGGGGGTGGCAAGCCTGTTCTTTCGGCAGCAAAAAGGGCGCGAAATCTGCGCCCTTTTCGAGTGTTTTCGCTCAGATAAGCCTACTCTGCAACAGCAGCCACAGCCACATTGGCCTCAGACACCTTCTCCGCCCTGCCCGACACCGGCACGGCGAACTTGGCTTTGCGCGGGTCCTTGCGCTCGGCGATGCGGGCGCTCTTGCCGGTCAGGCCGCGCAGGTAATAGAGTTTGGCGCGGCGCACGCGGCCGCGGCGCACGACATCGACGCCTTCGACGATGGGCGAATAGATCGGAAACACCCGCTCGACGCCTTCGCCATAGGAAAGCTTGCGCACGGTGAAATTCTCGTTGAGGCCGGCGCCGTTGCGGGCGATGCAGACGCCCTCATAGGCCTGCACGCGGGTGCGGGCGCCTTCGGTGACGCGCACATTGACGCGGACCGTGTCGCCGGGCTGAAATTCTGGAAGCTTGCGCTTGGCTTCGATGCGGGCGCGCTGCTCGGCATCAATCTGCTCGATAATGTTCATCGGTAAAGTCCTTTTTGTTCAAACGTTCAGCGCGCCCGTCACTCGCCCAATCCGTCATGCGGTGTGAGCTATGCCTTGGTTTCAAGACAGGGGCGAATGCAACATTCATTGATTTCGCGATGATCCAAGGCTCTTTTGGCTTTGGTTTCGGGCGGGTCGATACACGATGAAACGGCGATTGTCACGCCCCCAGAGTCATTTTTTGCCCGGAATCAGGAGATCTGGCCGCCGTTCCATAGTCAATTCCAGCGCCTTTTCCCGCCGCCATGCCTCAATCCTTCGGTGATTGCCGGAAATCAGCACATCGGGAATGGTCAGTCCCTCAAATTCCGGCGGCTTGGTGTAATGCAGATATTCAAGCAGCCCGCCTTCGAAACTCTCGGAATCGCCGGAGGCCTCATTGCCCATCACCCCCGGCAAAAGCCGCACAATGGCGTCGAGCAGGACCAGCGCCGCCGGTTCGCCGCCGGAAAGAATATAGTCGCCTATCGACACTTCCTCTAATCTGCGCGCCTCGATCACCCGCTGGTCCACGCCCTCAAACCGACCACAAACCAAGGTCATGCCCGCGCCTTCGCTCAGCTCCCGCACCCGCGCCTGTGTCAGCGGCGTCCCGCGCGGCGAAAGAAGCAGACACGGCCCGGGGTTTTCCACGCTGTCAATTGCCCGCGCCAGCACATCCGCCCGCATCACCATGCCCGCCCCGCCGCCCGCCGGCGTGTCATCGACATTGCGGTGTTTTCCTTCGGCGAAATCTCGGATTTGCACCGTGTCCAGCGACCAGACCCCATTCTCCAGCGCCCGTCCCGCCATGGACTGGCCAAGATGGCCCGGAAACATTTCCGGATAGAGTGTCAGAACCGTGGCGCGGAAGCTCATTCCATGTCGTCCTTGGTTGGCGCCTCGTCGCGGATTCCCGATGCCGCCGCATCAATCATCACCCTTCCGCCGGCCACGTCCACCACCGGAACCGCCACCTTGGAAAACGGGATCATCCGCAGCTTTCCGTCCAGACATTTGATTTCCAAAATATCCCCGGCCCCAAATTCGAACACAGCCGCCACATGGCCCCAGTCATGGCCCGTCTCGTCTTGAACCTTGAGGCCAATCAGATCGGCATAAAGAAACTCGTCCTCGTCCTTCGCCACACTGTCCAGCGCCGCGCGCCCGACAAACAGCTGCGTTCCGTTCAATTTCTCCGCCGCCGTCCGGTCACCTACGCCCTTGAACTTGGCGATCAGCACATGCTTCTGCGCCCGTCCCCGCTCGATTTCGAACTGGCGGCCCGCACTGTCGGCGAAATGCCTGTAGCCGACCAGCGCCAGCGGCTCCGCAGTCATGCAATTGACCCGCACCTCGCCCTTCAGGCCCTGCGCCGCGCCGATAGTCGCCATGAGGATTTGAGAGGAAGGATTTGTCAAAGCGCTTACCCACTTGCAATTCGCAGACCCGCGCCAGTTCGTCATCCCGGAATTGCGAAGCAATATCCGGGACCCATTCCGGCAAAGAGCGTGAATTCGAACCCTTTGCTAACCACCAGCATTCCGGCATGGGTCCCGGATACCGCTCTGCGGTTCCGGGATGACGATCCTCTGGGGGCCGCTCAAGGGTGCATAGCGCCATCCATGCGCCCCGCCAAGCATTTTCACCCTTCCCTAACCATGTCCGCGCGACAATGGGCTTATGCAAGAACCCTTCCTCATCACCGCCAAGCCAGCACTCGCCAAGGCCCGCGCGCTGTGGCTCGCAAATCTTGAGCACGGCAAGCGCTTCTCGCCCCACACGCTCAATGCCTATGAGCGCGACACGCGGCAGTTTTTCCAGTTCCTGACCGGCCATTGCGGCGGCGCGCCGGGGATGGGCGACATCAAGGAACTACGCCCCGCCGACTTCCGCGCGTTTCTCGCGAGGAGGCGCAATGACGGCGCAGGCGTGCGCACGCTGGGCCGCTCGCTCGCGGGCGTGCGCTCGTTCCTCAAACATCTGGAGCGCGAGGGCCTCGTCAACGCGGCCGGCGCAAGAGCCCTACGCGCGCCAAAACAGCCGAAATCCCTGCCGAAACCGCTCGCCATCGACAAAGCCCTCTCCGTCGCGGCCTCCGCCGGCGAATTGGCCGACGAGCCTTGGATCGCCGCGCGCAATGTCGCCGTGCTGACCCTTCTCTATGGCTGCGGTTTGCGCATTTCGGAGGCATTGAATCTCGCCAGCGAGGACATTGCCTCCGGCCAGCGCACCCTGAGCATTCTCGGCAAAGGCTCCAAGACCCGCCTAGTGCCGCTGCTGCCCGCTATCCACACCGCCATCGACAAATACCGCAAACTCTGTCCCTATGACCTGTCCGGCCAGACCCCGCTGTTCCGCGGCGCGCGCGGCGGCGTCCTCCATGCGGCGATCATCCAGAAGGAAATGGTCAGGCTCCGCGCCGCGCTGAGCCTGCCCGACACCGCCACCCCGCACGCGCTGCGCCACTCCTTCGCCACGCATCTCCTGTCCGCCGGCGGCGACCTGCGCTCTATCCAGGAACTGCTCGGCCATGCGAGCCTGTCGACGACGCAGATTTACACGGCGGTCGATTCGGGAAGGTTGCTGAGCGCCTGGAGGGACGCGCATCCGCGGGCTTGATTGCGGTAGGCAACTTGCCTACCATATTGGCAAGGAGATAGATCATGGCAAATGTCGAAAAACTCAGTGTCGCCGTCACCCCCGAAATGGCGGCGATGCTGCGCGAGGTTGTCGGGTCGGGCGAATATGCGTCATCGAGCGAAGTGATGCGCGAGGCGCTGCGGGAATGGAAGTTCCGCCGGGGGCAGCGGGAGAATGCGATTGAGGAGCTGAAAAAGCTCTTGGATGAAGGCAGGAACAGCGGGCCATTAATCGACAGCGACGAAGTGTTTGATGAAATATTCGCTGAACTCGATGCAATGGGCGCCGAGTGAAAGTCCGGTTTAATCCGAAGGCCAAGGCGGATTTGCAGTCGGCGGTGCGTTACATCGCGGCACACAACAAGAAGGCTTCGCGGCGCTGGGCGGCGACCGTCCGTGAGAACTGCGCCAAACTTGGGGACACGCCGGGGCTCGGCGTTCCCAAGCCGGAGCTTGGGCCGGATGTCAGGATGCTTGTTGTGGGGAGCTTTCTGGTCTTCTATGAAACCGGCACAAATGGCGTCGAAATTCTCAGGATATTTCATGGCGCGCGTGACTGGCAGGAAATTTTGTCCACGCAGATGTTGCGGAATTAGTGACCAAACCAAAGGTGGCCTAATCTTAAGCTCTTGACAAGATTGGAATGGGACATGTTGGAAGAGCCTGAAGACGATGACTTACTTCTTAGCTACCTTAATCCCTATTTTGGCTCCGCAATTGCCAGTGTCATCTCTTCATGGGCGCGTTTCGAATATCGAATTGATGAGGCTATCTGGCGCTTATCCGGCCTTTTACCTGAAATTGGAGCCTGCATTACCGCGCAACTAACGACGGTTGCCAGCCGGTTCAATGCGCTTTCGGCATTGGTTCAAATGCAGGGTTGGGAAGACTCAAAAATCAAGAAACTGAACAAGGTAAGGGATAAGTCATTTGCAATTGCCGACAAGCGCAATCGAGTGGCCCATGATCCGTGGTTCATGGCTTACAAAAGCAAAAATCACTATCGCCTGCAAAAAACGGCCAAAGGGCGATTGGAGTACGTTTACAAGATTGTGACCGAAGACGAGCTGGTAAAAATTAGAGACGAGGCAGAGGCGCTGACTCTGGAGTTTGAAGATATTTTGTACAACTAGAGTCTGAGGAGCACGTAGAAAGACCCTTCAGAAAAATCGCGCGTGGCCTCATCATTGGCACATTTGGTAACGGCTCTTTTGGGGACGTCATCCCGGACGGCGGAGCCGATCCGGGACCCATTCCGGCAAAGAACGTTTTTCTGCGCCCGTGTTCCGCACGGCAACACACCGGCGTGGGTCCCGGATATCGCTGCGCGATTCCGGGATGACGCGCTTGGGGGACCCTCACCAGCTGAGTTGGCGGTTGTCCGTTGGGCATTGCAGGGTCGTTCTCTCCTTGCCACTTCCCGCCCATTATGTCTAAAATGTCCACAATCCAGCACACGAGCCCCCGCCATGAAAGCCATGACCGCCGCTGATGCCAAGAACTCGTTCGGAACCTTCCTCGACGCCGTGCAGCGCGAACCGGTGATCGTCACCAAGAAGAACTGGCCGGTCGGGATGATGCTCTCCATGCAGGATGTTAAGACGCTGTTTGGGGATAATGAGGACAGCGTGGCGCGCGCGCTTGAGGAGGCGCGCATCGATGAGAAACTCGCTCTTGCGCGCCAGCAGGTGAAAGACGGGCTGGGCACCGTGGCCGACGCCGCGTTCTTTGAGGGCATTCGCGAGAGAATCCGCAGAAAATACATATCCAAGTAGGCGAGCCGATGGACCCAATTTTACCTATCAACATCCTCCCCATCGCTCCTGAACACATTTCCGGCTTCCGGCACGCTTTGGATGTCGTCGCCCGCGAGCGGAAATATCTGGTCCTCACCGAAGCGCCGCCGATGGAGAGCACGCGGGAATTTGTGATGAACAACATCGCCGTGCGCAATCCGCAGCTGGTGGCGCTGGACAGGGGCAAAGTCATCGGCTGGTGCGATATTCGCCGCGATCACTGGCCGGCGCACGCGCATTGCGGCACGCTGGGCATGGGCCTGCTTCCCGAATATCGCGGCAAGGGTCTGGGGCGGCGGCTTATGCAGGCGGCGCTTGCGGCGGCGCATGATGAGGGGTTCGTGCGCGTTGAGCTCGCCGCCCATGCTGACAATCTGCGCGCCATCGCGCTGTATGAAAAGCTTGGCTTTCAGCGCGAGGGCTTGACGCGGTATTCGGTCTGTATTGATGGCCGCTTCGTGGATTCGCTCGTCATGGCGCGGATTGATGCGGAGAACCGGCTGAAATATCTGGCCTGAGCGTCATCGCCGCTTGCTTCTGGTAATTTCCCCCCCAATCCGCCATATACGCCCAAACAACACGGGGCTGCCTCATGGCCGCAGACGTCAATTTCGCCAGGATGAACGGGCTCGGCAACATGATCCTTGTCGCCGACATGCGCTTGCGTGCGGACAGAATCCGGCCTGAGGCGGCGCGGGCGCTGGCGGGCGATCCGGCGACGCTGTTCGACCAGATCATGGCGATCCACAAGCCGAAGACGCCGGACACCGACGCCTATATCGAGATCATCAACCGCGACGGCAGCCAAGCGCAGGCCTGCGGCAACGGCACGCGCTGCGTCGTGCAGGCGCTGGCGGCGGAGACGGGCAAGAAGGCGTTTGTGTTTGAGACGCTGGCGGGGATACTTGAGGCAAGCGAGCATGAGGACGGGCTGGTCTCAGTGGATATGGGGCAGCCGGTGTTTGAATGGGACAAGATTCCGCTCGCCGAGGAGTTCCGCGACACGCGTTTCATCGAGCTGCAGATCGGGCCGATTGACGATCCCTATCTGCATTCGCCGTCCGCCATGTCGATGGGCAATCCGCACGCGGTGTTCTGGGTGGATAAGGATGTCTGGTCCTACGATCTCGACAGGTTCGGCCCGCTGCTCGAAAACCATCCGATGTTCCCGGAGCGCGCCAATATTTCCATCGCTTTCGTCGAGAGCCGGGAGAAGCTAATTCTGCGCACCTGGGAGCGCGGCGTCGGGCTGACGCAGGCCTGCGGCTCGGCGGCCTGCGCGGCGGCGGTGTCGGCGGCGCGCACTAAGCGGACGGGGCGCGATGTGATTGTGCAGGTGCCGGGCGGGCCGCTGCGGATCGAATGGCGCGAAGACAATCATGTCATCATGACCGGTCCCGCCGAATGGGAATTTTCCGGCAAGCTGGACCCCGCCACCGGCGAATGGGCGCGCGACCGAGAGGAAGCCGCATGAGCGGGCTTGATGTCATCACGCTCGGCTGCAGGCTGAACACCTACGAGTCGGAAGTGATCCGGCGCGAAGCGAAGGCGGCGGGGCTGGATGCGCTGGCGGGAGGCGCGGTGATCATCAACACCTGCGCCGTCACCGGCGAGGCCGAGCGGCAGGCGCGGCAGGCGATCCGCAAGGCGCGGCGGGACAATCCTGCGGCGCGCATCATCGTCACCGGCTGCGCGGCGCAGACCAATCCGGCGCAGTTTGAGAGGATGGACGAGGTCGATCTTATTCTCGGCAACGAGGAGAAGATGAAAAGCCAGAGCTACCGGGCGCTGCCGGATTTCGGCGTCAATCTGTTCGAGAAGACCCGCGTCAACGACATTATGAGCGTGCGCGAGACGGCCTCGCATATGGTCGATGCGCTGGAGGGGCGGGCGCGCGCCTTTGTGCAGGTGCAGAACGGCTGCGACCACCGCTGCACCTTCTGCATCATCCCTTACGGGCGCGGTAATTCGCGCTCCGTGCCGATGGGCGCGGCAGTGGAGCAGATCAAGCGGCTGGTGGGAAACGGCTACCGCGAAGTGGTGCTGTCGGGGGTGGACCTCACTTCGTATGGCCCTGATCTTCCCGGCAAGCCGACGCTTGGAAAACTGCTCAAGACAATTTTGGCACAGGTCCCGGACCTTGAGCGGCTGCGGCTGTCTTCGATTGATTCCATCGAGGCCGACGACGACCTCATGGAAATGATCGCTGTGGAAAAGCGCCTGATGCCGCATATGCATTTGTCGCTGCAATCGGGCGACAACATGATCCTGAAACGCATGAAGCGGCGGCACGCGCGGGAGGATTCGATCCGTTTCTGCGAAGACGTGCGCAAGGTGCGGCCGGATATTGTGTTCGGTGCCGATATTATCGCGGGCTTCCCGACCGAGACGGAGGAGATGTTCGAGAATTCGCTCAAGATCGTTGAGGAATGCGGGCTGACCAATCTGCATGTCTTCCCCTTCTCGCCGCGCGAAGGAACGCCCGCTGCGAAAATGCCGCAGCTTGAGCGGGGCGTTATCAAGGCGCGGGCGGCGCGGCTGAGGTCGGCGGGAGAGATGGCTTATGTTCGGCATCTTAATTTGGTAAGCGGAAGCTTACAGAAGGTTCTGATCGAAAAGCCCGGAATTGGCCGCACCGAAGGCTTCACGCTCGTGGCGTTGGACGGCGACTTGGCTGGATCCATTCAACCGGTGAACATTACAGGCCATGACAATATGAAACTCACCGGCGTCATCGCCTCAGCATTGGCGGCATAATGGCGTTTGGTTTTCTGAAAAAGATATTCTCCTTCGGCAAAAAGGAGATCATCGAGGTTCCGCAGGAAGGCGAGCCGCCGATAGAGGCCGCGGCGCCGCTTCCGGAATTGTCCGCGCCTACAATTGAGGTGGTTGAAAGTCCGGCTGAGGAATTTGCAGCAGCGCCCGTGGCGGCTGCGATTGAGGTTTCTGAACCGGAGGCGGCAATTGCCGTCCCGCCGGAACCGAAAGCGCCGCCTGCGCCCAAGGCGCGGCCTCAGCCCAAGCCAGCAAAACCGAGGCCGCCGGCGCAGGAACCCGCGCGGATTGAGCCAGAGCCTGAACCCATTGTTGAAACCGGTGGCGTTGAAGCACCGGCCGCCGCAGAAGAAGTGATTGCAGCAGAACCGGAGTCGCTTGGGCCAGCGCCCGCCGCTGTCGCGCCAGTGTCAGCCGACGCCGAGCCCGACACAGAAGCCGCCGCTCTCGAAGAACTGATTGCCGATGAAATGGAAGCGTTGGACATAGGTCCCGCCGCCGAGGCACTGCTTCCTGAGCCTGAGCCTGAGCCTGAGCCTGAAATTGTGGAGGCCTCGGAAGAGGCTTCCGAACCGGATGCGCCCGTCGGCAAAGTGCTGATCGGCGCGACGGAGGAGAACACGTTTGTCGCCGCGCCGGAGCCGGAGGAGAAACTCTCCTGGTTCGGGCGGCTGAAGAAGGGCCTGTCGCGCTCGTCGAAGGAGCTGACATCCTCCATGACCGGCATATTCACCAAGCGCAAGCTTGACGAAGACACGCTGCAGGAATTGGAGGATGTGCTGATCCAGGCCGACCTCGGCATGGAGACGGCTTTGCGCATCACCGACGCGCTGTCCTCAGGCCGCTATGGCAAGCAGATTGGCGACGACGAAGTGCGCGCCATCATGTCGGCGGAAATTGAGAAAGTGCTGACGCCCGTTGCCAAGCCGCTCGAGCTTGACTTGTCGCACAAGCCGCATGTCATTCTGGTCGTCGGCGTCAACGGCACCGGCAAGACCACGACCATCGGCAAGCTCTCGGCCAAGCTGCGCGAGGCCAAGCTGAATGTCTGGCTGGCGGCGGGCGACACGTTCCGCGCGGCGGCGATTGAACAGCTGCATATCTGGGGCGAGCGCACCGGCGCGCCGGTCGTCTCCACCAAGATCGGCGCGGACGCGGCGGGGCTCGCCTATGACGCTTATGAGAAGGCGAAGATTGGCGGGGCGGATGTGCTCATCATTGATACCGCTGGTCGGCTGCAAAACCGCACCGAGCTGATGGACGAGCTGGCCAAGATCGTGCGCGTGTTGAACAAGCTTGACCCCGAATCGCCGCACACCGTCCTTCAAACATTGGACGCGACCACCGGGCAGAATGCCTTGTCGCAAGTCGAGATTTTCAAAAATGTCGCTGGCGTCAATGGCCTCGTCATGACCAAGCTTGACGGCACGGCGCGCGGCGGCATTCTGGTGGCCATCGCGGCGCGGCACAAACTGCCGGTGTATTTTGTCGGCGTCGGCGAAACGGTGGACGACTTGGAGCCGTTTTCGGCGAAGGAATTCGCCTCAGCTATTGCGGGGATTGAATGATGCAGATCGAAGAAGCGCCCGGCGCGGCGGGCAAGAAGCAGATCAACCCGCTCCTCAAGTTCGCCCTCGAGCTTGGCCCGCTGATCGTCTTCTTCTTCGCCAATGCGCGCGGCGCGTGGATTGCGCAGAAAATACCGGCGCTGGCCGATATTGGCGGCCCGCTGTTCATCGCCACGCTGCTGTTCATGATCGCCACCGCCTTGTCGCTCACCGTCTCCTACGCGCTCACCCGCACCCTGCCGATCATGCCGATGGTCTCGGGCCTCGTCGTTCTGGTGTTCGGCACGCTGACGCTTTGGCTGCAGGACGAGACCTTCATCAAGATGAAGCCCACCATCGTCAACACCCTGTTCGGCGTCATTCTCTTGGGCGGATTGTATTTCGGCAAGTCCCTGCTCGGCTACGTGTTCGACAGCGCCTTCAAACTAGACGCCGAAGGCTGGCGCAAGCTGACATTCCGCTGGGGCCTGTTCTTCCTGTTTCTTGCCGTGGTGAATGAAGTGGTCTGGCGCAATTTCTCGACGGATTTCTGGGTGGCGTTCAAAGTCTGGGGCACAATGCCGGTCACGCTCGCCTTCACGATGAGCCAGATGCCGCTGATCATGCGGCATGGGGATGGGAAGTGATGCGGTCAGATGCCTGCGGCGATTGTCTCAAAGGCCATGAACAGGTTCAGCGAGTCTTGCGGGAAGCTGACAAACCCCAATGACATGTAGAAGGACTTCGCTCTCTCGTCCAAAGCCTCAATCATCAGAGCCCTTGCGCCAATGGTTTCCGATCCCGTCAATGAGCGAAACATCGCGTCGCGCAAGAGAATCCGCCCCAAACCCTGTCCCTGATATCCAGAATCGACCGCCAGCCGCCCAAGCAGAATGACCGGCGACCTCCTTGGCATGTTGCGGCCAAGGCGTTTGGGCAGATTGTCATTTGAGACCCAGTAGGCGGACAGGCAGTAGTAGCCGATGACGCGCGGGCCGTCGCCGCAGATGACGTAGGACCGCGCTGATCGCCCCTCGGCGCTAACAGCGCGGGTTTTCAGCCACTGATCAAGAGCTTCTATGCCGCAATTGAAATCCTGAACCACATGGTCGCGCGAAAATGGCACTGGCGCGGACCAGTTCATGCAGCAGTCTTAACCTTTTTTTCCCAAGGCGCGGGCATAGACAAGAGCCGTTTCAAAGCGGCGTTTGGCGCAGGCGGGTTGTCGAGCATTTTGGCAAACCGGTCATATTGCTCATCGCTCAGAATCAGCGTTGCTTCCGCGCCAAGATCCTCCACGGCCTTTTCCAGCGCGGCAGCGAGAATATATTGCGTGCGATTCATGTTCTTCAGGCTTGCGGCGCGATCAATCAAATCGCGCTCGCCCGCTTTGGCGCGCAAGTGAATATGGGCATCGGCAGTTTCGTGTCTCATTACAAAAATTTAGAATATTGTGTTGCATTTGTCAACACAATTCCCAGCAACCCTCACATCCACTCCACCCACCGCCCATGGAAATCCGCCAGCGCCAGCGTGCGCGTCTCGCCGTCCGGCCACAGCGTCAGCTGCAAAACCGGGCAGGGGTCGGTGTTGGTCAAAGTCTCCATCCGCAGCCACGCCAGCGGCGCGTCCGGCGTGGCCCGCGCGCCTTCGCGCTGCATGGCGTCTTCAATGGCTTGCCGCGTGGCGTCCGGCAGATATTGCCACACGACCGTATGAAACAGCACAAAACATTGCCCCTGCGCGCGGGGGGCCAGACGCTGTGAAACAAAATCGGCGGCGTCCGCTTTCTCAAGCGTAAAGCCGCCGCGCTGCGCAACGGCCAAAGCCGCGTCGAGCCGGGCGAGGCGCTCGCTCTGGTCGGCCCAGATATAGGAGCGCAGGCGCAGGCGGTCATTGTCATTGCGCGCATCAAGCGGGGCGATGTCGCTGCCGGCGCGGCTGGCGATTGTCAGTTCGCCTGAAAGGTCTGGAACAGCGCCGCGCATCTGCGGCGAGAGCGTCACCGGAAAAGCCGGATCGCCCCAGTCCTTGTCACCATAGCGGTAGCGGAAGCGGTCAAAGAAAAGGTTCAAACCGGCGCTTGAGCCGATCTCATTCAGCGCCAGCGGCAATTGCGTCCGCCGGGCGATTTCAAGAAATCCCGGCAGCAGCACGGCGGAGCGCCCGGTCTCATTGGTCTGCGGCGGGCTGTCCAGCCATGCGCAAATCCACTCATCATGGCGTTTGAGTGCGGCAGCCACACACTCTTCCACATTCCCGCCGCTGTTCGGCGGATAGACATTGGCAAGATCAGTATCGCGTCCCTGGAGGACCAGACTGTGCAGCGCTCCGGCAAGCCGCAGCGCCACCACGTCGCTTGGCTCGGGCCGCCAGCCGAGCACACGCCTGCCGGTTTCAGTCGTGCCGTCAAGCGTTGCGATACAGGCGCGCATGACGCGCGCCGTGAAGGGCGAGCCCATCTCGTCGCATGCTTTCGCCTGCTGCTCGAACAGCGCGGCGATGGCAGCGCTCACTGTGCAGCCGCCTTGGCCGCCTCTTCCAGCAGCGCTTTGGCGCTCTCCGCATCCAGCGGTCCGACATGTTTGTGGCGGATCACGCCGTCCGGCCCAATCACATATGTCTCCGGCACGCCATAGACGCCCCAGTCAATCCCGGCGCGGCCATTCTGATCGGCTCCGATCTTGGTGTAGGGGTTGCCAAGCTCGGTGAGAAAAGCAGCGGCGTTATCGGGCTTGTCTTTGTAGTTGATGGCGATGAGCTGGAAGCGCGTGTCTTTCGCGAGCTCCATAAGTACCGGATGCTCGTCGCGGCAGGGCGCGCACCAGGAGGCGAAGACGTTGAGGACTGTGACTTTGCCTTTGAAATCCTCCGGCGCGATGCCGGGGACAGTCAGCACTGCGATGGGCGGCAGGTTGGTGACTGGGACCGGCTCACCGATCAGGGCTGACGGAAGCGTCTGCGTGTCGCGGCCCGACATCAACTGCGTCAGAAAAATCGCGGCAAGGCCGAGGAAAAGAATCAGCGGCAGCAGCGCCAGCAGGTTTCGCCGCGCCGGTTTGGTCACGGGACTTTCGCTCATGACGCGTCCGAGCGGCGTTTGACGCCGGAGGCTTCAAGCGCGGCAAGTTCCGCCCTGCGGGCGCGCTGGCTGAGCGCGATCCATACGATCATCGCGCCGATGACAAGCGCGCTCGCCGCGTAGGCGGCGAAGACAAAACCGGCGCGGCCGCTCATGCCTCCCCCAACTGCCGCGCGGCGAGACGACGCATGGAAGCAATGCGGCGCGACCAGATTTCGTTGCGCATGGCGGCGAGGTGCAGCGTGAAGAACAGCAGCGTGAAACCGAGCGCCATGATGACCAGCGGCCAGAGCAGGGCGGGGTGGATGGTCGGCCCGTCCATGCGGAACACGGCGGCGGGCTGGTGCAGCGTGTTCCACCAGTTCACCGAAAACTTGATAATCGGCAGGTTGACCGCCCCGACCAGAATGAGGATCGCGGCGGCGCGGGCGGACTGGCCCGCATCCTCGATGGCGCGGGTCAGCGCGATGACGCCGAGATACATGAGAAACAGCACAAACACCGAGGTCAGCCGCGCGTCCCAGACCCAATAGGTGCCCCACATCGGCTTGCCCCAGAGCGAGCCGGTCAACAGCGCCAGGAATGTGAACCCCGCGCCGATGGGCGCGGCGGCCTTCGCCGCGACATCCGCCAAAGGATGGCGCCAAATCAGCGTGCCCAAGGCGGCAAGCGCCATGACGCCCCAGCACATCATGGAGAGCCAGGCGAAGGGCACATGGATGAACATGATCCGCACGGTCGCGCCCTGCTGGTAATCTTCGGGGGCGGCGAAGGACATGGTGAGGCCGACGGCGAGGAGGATGGCGGAGATGATGGCGAGCCATGGCAGGACCGCGCCCGCCAGCGCAAGGAAGCGCGTCGGGTTGGCAAGGCCGGTGATGCGGCTGGTCAGTGTGATGTTGGCGTCTGTCATATGGGCTTCATAGCGGGCTGGCGGCGGCTTCGCAATTGATCCACGCATTCGTGAGGCCAGACTTTGGCGGCACAATGGCAGCATTGCCCGGCCTTGACTTGCGCGGCGTTTGACGAAAAGCCGTGTGTCATGTCCCTGCCTTTTGAAATTCCGGTTCTCGCCGCTCTCGCTGCACTTGCTTTCATTGCCGGATTGGTGCGCGGCTTTGCCGGATTTGGCGCGGCGATGATTTATGTGCCTGCGGCGAGCCTGATGGTCGGGCCGCAAATCGCCGTCATTGTCCTGTGGACCATGGATACCATCCCTTCCCTGCCCATTGTCATGCCCGCGGTGAAAAAGGCAGCTTGGAAAAGCGTCGTGCCGGTCGCGTTTGGATATGCGGCCACGGTGGGTCTTGGAGTCTGGTTTCTGAAGCATGGGGATGCGGACCTGCTGCGCTGGCTGATTTCCGGTTTCATCCTTGCGACCGTCGCCGTGCTGTGGAGCGGCTGGCGCTATCATGGGGCGCGGCCTTTGCCGCTGTCTTTGGCGGTGGGCGGCGTGTCCGGCCTGTTCGGCGGCGCGGCGCAGCTGTCCGGTCCGCCGGTTCTGGTCTACTGGCTCGCGGGGTCTGACCCGGCGTGGCTCATCCGTGCCAACACGATAGTCCTGTTCTTCATCACGACTTTGTTCTCTGGTGCTGCGATGTTCGCCGCAGGGCTGTTTCACAAATCTGCTTTTGTGACGGCGGTGATCTGCGCGCCCTTCTATGGAATTGGCCTGTTGCTTGGTCAGCGCCTTTTTGGCCGCGCTTCGGAAGCGGCGTTCCGCCACGTGGCGTTCGCGATCATTCTGGCAGTGGCGATTGTGACTCTGCCGCTGTTTGACGACTTGTTGCGCTGACCGTAACAAATCTGCCGAAACGCGCCGCCGTGCGCCATCCGCAATTGCTGCAACGGAAAAGTGAGCGGAACTGTCTTTCGCCTCAGCCTGTTCTATTTGCATAGAGAGGCAGAAATGCCGTTGACCAGATATGCAAACAGGAGCCAAACCCGTGACCACACTATTGCTCGTCCTCGTCACCGGCCTCGTCTTCCTGGCGGGTGATTTTTTCATGATCCCGATGGTGATGCGGACGCTGTTTCAGAAGCATCTTGGCGCGCAGATGCTTGACAGCCTGCGCCTCGCGCCCGCTGCGGCGTTTTACCTCATCCACATCGGCGGGCTGGTCTATTTTGCCGGACTGCCCGCCATAAGAGACGGATCGGCCGTCACGGCGCTGGTGAACGGCGCGCTGATCGGGCTGGTCGCCTATGGCTGCTACGAAATGACCAGCCACACAATCATGCGCGACTGGCACATCAATATTGTCTTGACAGACCTGATCTGGGGCGTGGTGATTTCGGGGGTCTCGGCTTGGGCCGGCGCGCTCGCGGCGCTTTGGTGGCTGGCGCGTTAGGACAAGTCAGTCGCTTGCGGATTTAAGCGCGGCGGCGGCGGCGACAGGTCCGAGCACGGCGAAGAACAGGGTGATCGCGGCGAGAATGAGGAAGGGCGATGTGAAGGGGGCAGGGTCCTCGACCGCGCCCAGCGTCGCCGAGACGCCGAAGATCAGAACGGGGATGGCGAGCGGCAGGATCAGCACGGAGATCAACAATCCGCCGCGCGGCAGCGACACGGCGAGCGCGGCCCCGACCGCGCCAATGAAGGAGAGCGCAGGCGTGCCCGCAAGCAGCGTCAGCGTCACGGCGGCAATGGCGTTTGGTTCCATGTTCATCAACAGGCCAAGCAGCGGCGCGGCGATGACCAGCGGCAGGCAGGTGGCGGTCCAGTGGGCGAGGCACTTAATGAAACAGTTTCCGGCGAGCGAAATGAAATCGCCGCGCAGGATCATGACATCGAGCGAGCCATCCTCGCGGTCGGCCTGAAACAGCCGGTCGAGGCCGAGCAGCGCGGCGAGCAGCGCGCCGATCCAGATGATCGCCGGGCCGATGCGGGCGAGGAGCTTCAGGTCCGGGCCGACACCGAAGGGGACAACAGCAATGACCGCGAGGAAGAAGATGACGCCCGTCAGCGCCCCGCCGCCGGCGCGGAAGGCGAGGCGGAGATCTCGGAGGAAGAGGGCGGTCATGGCGCGGACTCCAGCGGCGATCCCCGAACATGGCACATTCCCTCACCTGTCTTGCTTCGCAAGACTGTCCTCTCCCCGTGGGGGAGAGGGGGGAGCGCAAAACGCCGTCCTTCCCCTCTCCCCCCCGGGGAGAGGGTGGTTTGCGGAGCAAACCGGGTGAGTGAAAGTGCCGCCGCCAGAACCGTCACGCGCGTTCCCCCATCCGCAACTCCCCCGCCCCATCCACCCCCAGCGCCAGATGCGTCGCTGCAACCGCAATCCCACCCTCCGCCAGATGCGCCGTGAGCAGCCGCGCAAACACACCCTCCGCCTTCGCATCCAGCCCGCTCGTCGGCTCGTCCAGCAGCCAGACGCGCCGCTTTGAAACCAGCAGCCGAGCGATCGCTGCGCGGCGCTTTTGACCGGTGGAGAGATAGCCAAACGGCGTGTCCCCGATGCCGGGCAGCCCAACAGCCGCGAGCGCCGCGTAAGGCGAGTGCTTCGGCGCGCCGCAGAAGCGTTGCCAAAAGTCCAGATTCTCCGAAACGCTCAGCGCCGCCTTCATGGCATTCTGCACGCCGAGATAATGGCACTGCGCGGCAAGGGATTCATCCGAACTGCCCTCCAGCCGCAGCGCGCCGTCCGTCTTCGGAAGAAGACCGGCGATGACCCGCAGCAGGGTGGATTTGCCCGCGCCGTTCGGCCCGGTGACCATCAGCGTCTGTCCGGCATTCAGCGCAAACGACACGCCGGAAAACACCGTTTCCCCGCCGCGCGCCGCGCTTAAATTTTCGGCGGTCAGCCGCATGCAAACCCCAGTCTGAAAAAAATTCCGCAGCGCAGCATATTTGCCTTTAGTTCAACTGGCACAGGCATACGAAATTATCTATAGCTTGCGCAATCCGGCCCGCCGCCCCTTTCCGGCTTTCATCTCAAGGAGAGACATCATGTCATCCATCGACAGTTTCAAATGCCGCAAGACGCTGAATGTCGGCGCGAAGAAATACGTCATCTATTCGCTCACCCAAGCCGAGAAAAACGGCCTGACCGGCATTTCGGCACTGCCTTATTCGATGAAAGTGCTGCTCGAAAACCTTCTGCGCGCCGAAGACGGAACCACGGTCACCAAGAAAGACATCGAGGCCTTCGCCGCATGGCTGAAGGACAAGGGCAAGGCCGGCAAGGAAATCGCCTTCCGCCCAGCGCGTGTTCTCATGCAGGATTTCACCGGCGTCCCCGCCGTTGTCGACCTTGCCGCCATGCGCGATGCGATGAAGGCGCTGGGCGGCAATCCGCAGAAGATCAATCCGTTGGTGCCGGTGGACCTTGTGATCGACCATTCGGTCATTGTCGACGAGTTCGGCTCCAACAAGGCGCTGAAGCAGAATGTTGATCTCGAATATGCCCGCAATGGTGAGCGTTACCGCTTTTTGAAATGGGGCCAGCAGGCATTCAAGAATTTCCGCGTCGTGCCGCCTGGCACCGGCATCTGCCATCAGGTCAATCTTGAATATTTGTCGCAGACGGTGTGGACGCGCAAGGAGAAGGTCACCAAGGGAAAGAAGACCGAAACGGTCGAAGTCGCCTATCCCGATACCCTCGTGGGCACAGATTCGCACACGACCATGGTCAACGGCCTCTCGGTTCTGGGCTGGGGCGTCGGCGGCATTGAGGCGGAGGCGGCGATGCTCGGCCAGCCGCAGTCGATGCTGATCCCGGAAGTGATCGGTTTCAAGCTGACCGGCAGGGTCAAGGAAGGCGTCACGGCGACCGATCTGGTTTTGACCGTCACGCAGATGCTGCGCAAGAAGGGTGTGGTGGGCAAATTCGTCGAGTTCTTCGGCTCCGGCCTTGATTCCATGACGCTGGCCGACCGCGCCACCATCGCCAACATGGCGCCGGAATATGGCGCGACCTGCGGCTTCTTCCCGATTGACGGCGAAACGCTGAATTATTTGACCAATTCCAGCCGCAAAAAAGCGCGCATTGACCTCGTCGAAAAATACGCGAAGGCTCAAGGGTTGTTCCGCACCAAGTCGGCCAAAGACCCGGTCTTCACCGATACGTTGGAATTGGAACTTGCCAGTGTCGTGCCGTCCATGGCCGGACCGAAGCGTCCCGAAGGCCGCGTGGCTTTGGAAGGCATTCCGGCAGGTTTCGCCGCCGCGATGGAGACCGAATACAAGAAGAGCGCCGAAATCAACAAGCGCTACAAGGTGGCGGGCCGCGAGCATGATCTTGGCCATGGCGATGTCGTCATCGCCGCCATCACATCCTGCACCAACACGTCCAATCCGAGCGTGCTGATCGGCGCGGGGCTGCTCGCCCGCAACGCGCTCGCCAAGGGCTTGAAGACCAAGCCATGGGTGAAGACCTCGCTCGCCCCCGGCTCGCAGGTCGTCGGCGATTACCTGAAGAACTCCGGACTGCAAAAGGACTTGGACAGACTCGGCTTCAATCTCGTCGGCTATGGCTGCACCACCTGCATCGGCAATTCCGGCCCGCTGCCGGAAGAGATTTCCAAGACCATCAACGACAAGGGCCTGATCGTGGCGGCAGTGCTTTCCGGCAACCGCAATTTCGAGGGCCGCGTCTCGCCGGATACGCAGGCCAACTACCTCGCCTCGCCGCCTTTGGTCGTGGCGCATGCCCTAGCCGGGACTGTCACCAAGGACCTCACCAAAGAGCCGCTGGGTCTCGACAAGAAGGGCAATCCGGTTTTCCTCAAAGACATCTGGCCCACGTCGAAAGAAATCCAGTCTTTCATCGTCAAGAACGTCACGAAAAAGCTGTTCAAGGAAAAATACGCCGACGTGTTCAAGGGCGATGCCAACTGGGCCAAGGTGAAGGTCCCGGCTGGCCAGACCTACGCCTGGGACGACGGCTCGACCTATGTGCAGAACCCGCCCTATTTCGTCGGGATGCAGAAAGCGGCCGGTTCGGTCTCCGACATCAACGGCGCGCGCGTGCTTGGCCTGTTCGGCGACAAGATCACCACGGACCATATCTCGCCCGCCGGTTCGATCAAGGCGGCCTCGCCTGCCGGCAAATACCTCACCGACAACAAGGTCGCCGTCGCCGACTTCAACCAGTACGGCACGCGGCGCGGCAATCATGAAGTGATGATGCGCGGCACATTCGCCAATATCCGCATCCGCAACCACATGCTCGGGCCAAACGGCAAGGAGGGCGGCTTCACCATCCACTATCCGTCGAAAACCGAAATGTCGATTTACGACGCCGCAATGAAATACAAGGCCGAGGGCGTGCCGCTGGTCGTGTTCGCGGGCATCGAATATGGCAACGGCTCCTCGCGCGATTGGGCGGCCAAAGGCACGAACCTGCTGGGCGTGCGCGCCGTAATCGCCCAGAGCTTCGAGCGCATCCATCGGTCCAACTTGGTCGGCATGGGCATTGTGCCCTTCGTCTTCGAAGAGGGCTCAAGCTGGACGTCACTTGGCCTGAAAGGCGACGAGCTGGTCAGCATCGAAGGCCTCGCCGCCGCCAAGCCGCGCCAGAAGATGAAGGCGGTGGTGACCTATGGCGACGGCACAGTGAAAGAAATCCCGATCATCTGCCGCATCGATACGCTGGAAGAGGTCGGGTATCTGAAGAATGGCGGGATTTTGCAGTATGTGCTGCGGGATCTGGCGGCGTAGGCAATCCGCCAGTTCAGGGCGCGGCGGGCTGTTCAGCCTGCTTTGGCCTGAATTCGAAATGGCAGGTGTCAGGCCGGGCGAAGGTTCCGCCCCATTTGAACCCGTATTTCGCAAAAATCGGCACGAGTTCTTTGACGCTTCCCTCCTTGCCGGTTTCGGTGGCGGCTTGGCCAAAAACGTTCCATTTGCAGTTCAGATCGAAGGCGATGCCAAGCGCATGCGCGCTCAGCCTTGAGGCCGCGCCGCGAATGGTGCGCGGCGTAAATGCTTGATCAAACGACATGATGCGGTGCTTCAGCCCGACCGCTTCGATTTCAGCGAATGCAGCAATTGCGGCAGGCATGGCTTCGCGGCTAAGGCGCACGTTTCCGGAGAAAGGCTGGTCCGACCCAAGCGAGCTGACGCCAACAAGCTGCGGGACGTCCGCCGAGACAATGTTCTTCGCCACCCAGTCGTCCTCAAATTCGACGCTGCCGCCCTCGCCAATCCGGTACGACGGGCCACCGCCGGGAGCAGTGAACAACGGACGGCTGTCTTCGTCCTTAAGGACGGTTTCAAGACTTGCCAGATCGACGGAGATGAGTTTGAGCCTTGAAAGAAAGCGCAGATTTCGCTCCGCCTGATCCTGATCCTCCACCGACACGGCGAGCTTGACAAGCTCGTTGGAGAGCCTGGCCTTTTCCGTCTGAATGCTCAAGAACCAGTTGAAAAGCGCCACCAGCAGCGTGCCGAGACCAGAGATCAGCACGGCTTTCGGAATCCCCAGCCAGTTGCCGCTGTCATTTTGGGGCGATTTGGGTTCAAGCATTTTCAAGAGCGCAAGCTTTGTGAGCGCATCCACTGATTCGCCCGGTGCGCCCGTGCCGTGTGTCGAACCTGCCTCCAGACGGTCTTTCGCCATCGACGTCTCCCTTGGAGCCTGTTGCTCAAGAGAACGCCCATTTTTCCATTAAGGCAACAGGCTTACATATCGGACTTCCCGTCCGCCAAGCCGCGCCAGAAAATGAAGGCGGTCGTCACTTATGGCGACGGCACGGTCACAGAAATCCCGATCATCTGCCGCATCGACACGCAGGAAGAGGTCGGGCATCTGAAGAATCGCGGGATTTTGCAGTATGTGCTGCGGGATTTGGCGGCTTAGCGACCGAAAGGCCCCCACGTCGTCAGATTTGAAACGGCTCTGCGAACAGGGAAGTGCTCCACACGGCCAAAACAACATTTGGTTTGCTTCAAGGCCGGCTGCCAATGGCTTTTGTCATGCCGCTTATCGAAGCGCATGCACTGAAACGCTGCCCGATCCCGCATCGCGCCGCGGCCGGATGACGATTTCGACATCGCGGTCAAGCTTTGTGAGGAAGCCCATCAAGCGTTCAACAGAGAAGCCATCGAGCCTGTAGTTCACGAGCGCCGACACATTGGACTGCGGGACGCCAAGCATGGTTCCGGTCACGGCCTGCCGCAGCCCTCGCGCCTTGATGATTTCATTGATTTCGACAGCAAGGCGGGTTTTGGTCTGCCGGTCGACGGCATCAGCCATGCCAAGGTCGGCAAACACATTACCAGTCCCCTCGGTGACGCCCATATCGTCTGTCTTGGATTTCATCGTCATCTGATTGCCTCATAATGTTCGCGCGCCTGTTTCAGCCGCTCCCTCACCAGAGCGACATCGGTGGACGCAGTGCGTATGCCTGACGGGCTTTTCTTCTGAAACGCGTGCAGGACATAGACAGCGCCTTCAAACCGGACGGTGTAGATTGCACGAAAGGCATTGCCGTCGTGGCTTTCGACAATTTCAAAAATGCCCTGTCCTTCGCCTCTCCACGGTTTGGCGTGTGGGTGCTTTGCTCCAAATTGCGCCACACCAAGCGCATATCCCATGTCGCTCTTCGCCTGATCCGGGAAGTCCATGAAGTCGCGTTTGGACGAACCCACCCAATGGAGCGGCTTTTCGCCCGCTGACCTGGGGAAATGTGCCATCGCCATCCTGCATACCTGAATTGGTATACTGACGCAATGCTCTTCCGCATACGCTGGACCGCGCGCCGCTTGCCCGCTCTACGCGGCACCCGGACTCGACAGCGCCCCAACACCCTTGTCAAAACTCCCCGTCACCACCCAATAACCCAGCGCGCACGCCCCCATCGCCAGCATCAGCGGCCAGAAGAAGCTGAAGCCGAGATAGAGGAGGCCCGCAGAGGTGAAACAGGCGGCTGCCGTGCCTAAATCCCAGCCGCCTTCTGCGATGATGTGGAAGCGCAGCGGGCAGGGGGACATCTGCGCCAGCGCGTAGACGCGTGCGCCGAAGGCCGTGCCGTAGACCGGCATGGCGACGGCGGCCATGGCGTTGGCGAGCACGGCGCTCCACGGGTAGGGATAGCCAAAGGCGCGGGCGAGGATTGCGATGGCGACCAAAGCAAAGCCGATTTGCGCGGCGCGGCGGCCTTTGCCAAGGTCAATGGCCCTGCCGACAAAAAGGCCCGCCGCGGCCCCCGCGAACCCCGCCAGCGACAGCGCGCCGCCATAGGCGGCAAAGCTTGATCCGAGCGTGATGAACAGCGCGATCAGCCAGGTGAAATAGAAGGCTCCCATGCGCAATCCGTCGGTGAACATGACAAGGCGCGCCAGCCGCCGCGTCTCACGCGGCATGACCGCGTCCGGCGCGATTTTCAAGTTTGGCAGGAACAGAAGCGGGATTGCCGACGAGGCCATGGCAAGGCCGACCACGCTGAAGGCGATGATCGGCGCAAACCAGGTCAGCAGCAGGCCTGTGGTGACCGGTGCGATGATGCCCATGAAGGTGCCGATGAATTCCATTGCGCTCACCTGCGCGCCCCGGTGCTCGCCGTCGCCGATCAAAACGACATAGGCATGGTAGGTCGTCCAGTAGATACTGCTCGAGACCGCCCAGACCGCCAGGTAGATAAGAAGCGAGCCATCGGCGCCCGTCACCTGAGCCAGCAGCGGATAGGCGCTGCCCTCCAGGATGATGCCAAAAACAAGCGCGTTGCGCAGGCCCACGCGCTTGACCAAAGGCAGCACGCCCATGCGGAAAAGCAGCCGGCTGCCGAACAGCCCGCCGATGGACAAAAGCACGACCGGAACCGGAATTCCGGCCTTCAAGAGATAGACAAAGGCAAAAGCCTCGCCGCCATGGGAGGTGAAGGCCTGCAGCGCCGCATGGACATAGATCAGGTTGAAGCGCCGATTAACGAAAAATCCCATCCGGAGCAACTATCCTTTCCGGTGGAAATCGCAAGCGCAGCGCGGCTTTGCCATGCTGACAGCCCGCTGCTCGTCACGGGGCAGGCGGAAGCGCAAAAGCCTCCAGCCGAGTTGCCACTTCGTCGAAACTGTAGGTGACCTCTGCCGATTGCGCCTGGTTCATCGCGCCGATCAGGCAGTCGGCGAAGTCCGCCTTGCAGCCTTCGAAAGTTTCGAGCGCCTTTGTGACAATGGTCTCGTCAAACAACCGGAAGGGCGGGTGATCGATCAAGAGCCGCACCGCACTTGCCTGCTCCAGCCTGTTTGCCCGGTAGGTCCGGGCCAGCGTCCAGACATATTCGGCCAGCACAATTGCGTTGACAAGCACAGCCTGCCTTTCCGCCCGCGCCTTCTCCATCAGCGCCACCGCCCGCTTCAGCTGCGCTGGATCATCCCTCAGGGACAGACGCAGCAGGACATTGGTGTCAACCGCGATCACTTCGTGTTCGCGCCGGATTTCCTGGACCGCTCCTCCTGCTCGCGCATGGCGCCGTCCATTGCAAGGTTTGTCTCCCCGGGCCTGTTAACGGTCCGGTTTTTGGCCAGATGCGCGAACATTCCGATTGAGTCCCGGTAAGAGGAGGTTTTCTTCACCATCCGGATTTCGCCGTGTTCAGTCACCGAGACAGCCAACCGGTCGCCCGCCTCAATTCCCAGCGGACCTCTCACGCCCGCAGGCAGCGTCATTTGGCCTTTTGATGTCACAGTCACATCGAAGTCTTTGGGGAGCACTGCGGCCATAGTTTTCTTACCTAGTCTTCTTCCTTACATTCAGAACAGTAAGGCAAAAAGCCGCCCTTGTCAAAGATTCCGCAGCACTGGCGCGCTCTTCTCGCCCAGCACCCGCCAAGTCCCGATCAGCCCAAACCCGATGGTCAAAACCAGCGCCAAGGCGACCGTGGCGAGGGCGACCAGCGGGTCGAAACTCCATTGCAGCTTCATAATCCGCGCTATGACAAACCAAGCCGCGCCCGTCCCGGCGGCGAGGCCGAATATGGCGGTGGCGAGGCCGATGAGGAAATATTCAAGCGTGAAGGCGGCGATCAGCGTGCGGCGCGTTGCGCCGAGCATTTTCAGGATGACGCTGTCATGCACGCGCGTCCGGTTGCCCGCCGCCAGCGCGCCGGCGAGAACCAGCACCGAGGAAATCAGCGCGATGGCGGCGGCGGCGCGGATGGCGGCGGCGAGCTGGCCGACCAGCTTCTCCGCCACGTCGAGCGCGTCCTTGATGCGCACGGAGGTAACGGTCGGAAACGCCTTGGTGACGGCGTTCAGCACTTTGGCGTCCCCCGCCGCGTCGAGCCCCGGCTCGCTCAGCGTCGCGAGCCAGGAATGCGGCGCGCCTTTGAAGGCGTTCGGCGAGAAGACCATGACGAAATTGATCGACATCGATTCCCATTCGACTTTGCGGAAGTTCTCAATCTTCGCGACGATGCTGCGGCCGAGCACATTGACCGTGATTGTGTCGCCAATCTTCAGCCCAAGCTCGCCCGCCTCTTCCTGAGAAAAGGACACCAGCGGTTCGCCCGCATAATCCTGCGGCCACCATTTACCTTCCGCGACATTGGCATTCTCCGGCGGTTTGGCCGAGTATGTGACGCCCCGGTCGCCGCGCGTCACCCACGCGCCTTCCGGCGGGATGGTCAGCTTGGCCAGGTCAACGCCTCTGAACTGGGTGATCCGGCCTCTTAACATCGGCACGCGCATCACTTCGCCCTTGGGCACCTGTTGCGCCAGCACATCCGCAAACTGTTCTACCTCGGTGCTTTGAATATCGAGGAAGAAAAAATTCGGGGCCTTTTCGGCAATAGTCGAGGAAATTTGCCTGCGCATGTTCTGGTCGATCAGGGTGAGCGCCGTGAGCAGCGTAAGTCCAAGCCCGAGCGACAGCACGACCGACGGGGTCAGCGCGCCGGGGCGGTGGATATTGCCGATGGCCATGCGCAGCGGGATGCTGCCCGCGCGGGGTGCTCGCCGTGCGAGGCGCTGGATAAGCCATGAAACACCGCGCAGAATGATGAAAGCGGCAATCGCCGCGCCAATGAAGACCAGCGCGACATAGCGGTCTTTGGCCGTCAAAATCGCGAGGCCCGCGACCATGGCGGCCAGAACGGCGGTCGCCAAAAGCCATGGCCATTTCGGCATGCCCGCCGCCTGAAAACCGTTTTCGCGGAACAGCTCCGTCGGCGCGATCAGGCTTGCATGGCCGAGCGGCAGGAGGGCGAAGACCAGAGTGGTCAGATAGCCGAACAAAGCGGCGAGCGCGAGCGCCAGCGGATGAAAGCCGCCCGCCACATCCAGCGGCAGGAAACTCTTGATCGCCGACGCCGCCGCGAAGGGCGCTGCGGATGCGAGGAGAAGGCCGATTGCGATGCCGACGCTGGCGATGATGAGGATTTGGATGAAGTAGACCAAGGCGGCGAAATTGCCGGATGCGCCGAGGCATTTGAGCGTGGCGATCACCGTGCGCTTGCCGTCCAGATGCGCCTTCACCGCATTGGCGACACCCACGCCGCCGACCACCAAGGCTGTCAGGCCGACCAGCGTGAGAAACTGCGAGAAGCGCTCAATGTTGGACGACAGAGCGGGAGAGGCGTTGGCGCTGGTGCGGATGCGCCAGCCTGAATCGGGAAAGTCCTTCTCGGCCTTTTCCCTCACGTCCTTGGCGACCGCGCCGGCATTGGCGAATTTTACCTTGTAGGAATATTCGGTCAGGCTGCCCGGCCGCTCCAATTTTGTCGCGGCGATGCCGTCCTTGGAAATGAGGAGGCGCGGCGCAAATCCGAACCCCTCGGACAGCGCGTCCGGTTCGTTCACGATCACCGCGCGCAGTTCAAACCGGCCCTCGCCGACGAGCAGCGTGTCGCCAAGTTTCAGCTTCAAACGGTCGAGCAATATCTGAGGCGCCGCTGCGCCGAAACGGGCATTGACCTCTTTGAAAAGCTCCGCGCCGCCCAGCGCCGGTTCGGTGACAAGCTTGCCATACAGCGGATAGAGATCATCCACCGCTTTGACTTCCGCCAGCGACTGGTCGCTCTGGTCCTCGCGCCGCGCCATGGAGCGGGCGGAAATGGTTTCGGCGACTGTGCCGAGAGCATCAAGATAGGCGCGCTCGTTGGCGTTGACGGTGCGCTGCACCAACTCGAAACGCAGGTCGCCGCCGAGAATGTTCCGCCCTTCCGCCTCGATGCCGTTGTTGATGCCGGTCGCCACAGAATTGACCGCGCCGATGGCCGCGACGCCGATGGCGATGCAGGCGAGGAAGACGCGGAAACCGGCAAGGCCTGAGCGCATCTCTCGCAGCGCAAAGGTAAAGGCAAGCCGGATGGATTTGAGGTCAAGCATCAGGCTCTGGCCATCTTCTTTGCCTTCGGCGCATCCGCCTCGATCTGCCCCGAACGCATCCGCACCTGCCGGTCGCAGCGGGCGGCGAGCGCCTGATCGTGGGTTACCAGAAGCAGCGTCATGCCGCGCTCCTGCTGGGCTTTGAATATAAGATTGGTGATGTGCTCGCCCGTCACCAGATCAAGATTGCCGGTCGGCTCATCGGCTATCAGGATCGACGGCTCCGGCGCCAGCGCGCGGGCAATCGCCACCCGCTGCTGCTCGCCGCCGGATAATTCGCCCGGATAATGCGTGACGCGCTCCGCCAGCCCGACTGCGGCGAGTTCGGCGCGCGCTCTTCCCATCGGGTCGGGATGGCCCGCCAGCTCCAGCGGCACGGCGACATTTTCCAGCGCCGTCATGTTGGGAATGAGATGGAAGGACTGGAAGACGATGCCGATGGTTCTGCCTCTGAAGCTGGCCGTCTGGTCCTCGGTGAGGCCGGTGATTTCCGTGCCGGAAATGGCGACGCTGCCGGAATTTGGCCGCTCCAGCCCGGACAGGACCATCAGGAGCGATGTCTTGCCCGAGCCGGACGGGCCGACAATGCCGAGCGATTCGCCGGACTTGGCTTCCAGCGACACATTGTCGAGAATATGCACTTTTGACGCGCCCGAACCCAGCTTGAGGTGGACATTTTTCAGGCTGATTGCCATGTCAGGCGTGTTCCTTGAAATTTGAATTGCAGGTCAGGCGGGAAATCTAGTGCTGAAATATTTACAAACACTGGCGTTCGGCATTGTCATATGGGGCACGGGCGCCGCCTTTGCCACCGCTGAGCCAATCAAAATCGCGGCATTCGGCGACAGTCTGATGGCCTCTTATCAGCTGGACTCCGCCGACGGCTTTCCCGCGCGGCTGAAAGCGGCGCTCGAGGCCAAGGGACTGGATATCGACATGACCGACGCCGCCGTATCGGGCGACACGACCAGCGGCGGGCTGGAGCGGCTTGACTGGTCGGTGCCGGACGGGACGGACTTGATCATTCTGGAGCTCGGCGCGAACGATGCGCTGCGCGGCTCGCCGCCGGACGCCGCAGAGGCCAATCTGGAAGCGATGATCGCGAAGCTTAAAGCCCGGAACATCAAAATCATCCTCGCCGGAATGCTCGCGCCGCCCAATATGGGCAAGGTCTACGAGGATGCGTTCAACGGAATATTTCCCCGGCTCGCCGAAAAACACGGTCTGCCGCTGATCCCGTTCTTTCTGCAGGGCGTCGCGGGTGCGCCGGAATTGCAGCTGGAGGACCGGATGCATCCCAACCCGAAAGGGGTGGAGAAGATGGTGGAGAACGCGCTGCCGGTGATTTTGAAGGCCGTCACCGAAGCGTCACAATAATTGGCTTGTGTGAGCGCGCCAACAATGGTTCGTTCGATGAGTGTTTGATTCGAGGAGGATGCCATGCCGCGTCTGTTCGCTGCCCTCGAAGTTCCGCGTGATGCGGCCCTGTCGCTCTCGCTTCTCAGAGGCGGCCTGTTCGGCGCGCGCTGGATCGACACGGAAAATTACCACATCACGCTGCGTTTCATGGGCGATGTCGACCGGCATATGGCCGATGATCTGGTCTTTGCGCTCGACCGGATTCAGCGGTCCTCCTTCTTTGTGAATCTTTCCGGCGTCGGAGCGTTTGGCAGCAAGAAGCCGCATTCGGTCTATGCCGCCGTCGCGCCGTCGGTTGAGCTTGGCCTGCTGCAAGGCGAGCTGGAGCGCATCTGCCAGCGGCTGGGGCTGGAGGCCGAACCGCGCAAATTCACCCCACATGTGACGCTGGCGCGGCTGAAGAACACCAGCCCTGAGCAGGTTGCGCACTATCTGACCGGGCGCGGCGATTTTTCCGCGCTGCCGTTCAAGTCGGGCCGGTTTGTGCTGATGTCGTCGCGAGATTCTGTCGGCGGCGGACCCTATGTCATTGAAGAAGCCTATCCGCTGACAGGAGCCGCCGTTGCTCCCGCTGGGCAGAAACTGTCAGCGGCATGGGGAGGATGAGCCATGGCCATTGAAAAACTTGCCCCGGCAGAGCTGATCGCCGCGCTCACAGGCCTCACAGGCTGGCAGCGCCTGTCCGGACGCGACGCTATCGGGCGCAGCTTCAAGTTCAAAAATTTCCGCCAGGCCTTTGCCTTCATGACCGAGGTGGCGCTTTTGGCCGAAAAGTCTGACCATCATCCCGAATGGACCAATGTCTATAACCGGCTCGACATGGTGCTGACCACGCATGAGGCTGGCGGCGTTTCGCAGCGCGACATTGCGCTGGCGGAAGAAATTGAAAAGATCCCCCTGCGCGCCTGATTGCATCTTGTGCAGAGGCGCGAGCCTTACCACGTGAGGAACACAAGGGTGAGCGCGATGAAACAGGAACGCATTGAGGAAATTCTGGAGCCGGAAAGGGGCCATTCCGCCAAGGCGGATGTTCAGTCCGATTTCTGGCGCAAGGTGAAGCAGACCGCGCGGCAGATTCCGTTCATGGACGAGGTGGTGGCCGCCTATTTCTGCGCCATGGACCCCGACACGCCGCTGAGGGTGCGCGGCATTCTGCTGGCGGCGCTGGCTTACTTCATACTGCCGTTCGACATGATCCCTGATTTCCTGCTCTTCTTCGGCCTCACCGACGACATCGCCGTCCTGACCGCCGCCTTCGCCGCCGTGCAGGGCGAAATCAGCGAGGCGCACCGGGCAGCGGCGCGCGAGGCGCTTAAGGACCCATAGGCCATCTGCCGGTCTCCTTCGTCCGCCATCCCACAGAACCGGCCCGGCTCAAGGTTCTTCCAAAGCCATGACGGAAGCAGGGTGAATTTGCCTGCGCCGGTTTTGACGGCGGCGCAAAAAACACAGCAGAATGTCAAAAAAAGACCGCCTGCCTTGTCAGGGCAGGCGGCTCAAGTTTGAGAGAGGACAAATCAAAAACAGGTTGGCTTTGCCCAAGCGACAACCAAGTAAAATTTATGATTGCGGTCAACGCCAGGAATGCACGAACACTCTCAATTGCATCTGATTTCACTGCTTATCCCCAGAAAAGTATATGTAATTAACACATGAAGTAATTTATAATACAATTTTTTAATATTAAATCATTCAAAATGACAAACTTTTATAGCGTTGACAAACGTGCCCATTAAATGTAATCCTTAGTTGAAACAAGGAGAAATTTATGATGCGTAAGTCACAAGACGAAGGTGGGATAATTGGTTTTTTGATTCCTTTTGGCATTGGAATGATATTATGTGTCCTCATTGCCTATTATTTGTTCGCCTGAAATTTTTGGGGGCAGCTGATAGGTATAAATTTACCTACTGTATTTTGCAGGATATTTACATGAATAATCTCTTATATAAATGTATATAGAATTTTTTGAATCTTGAATTTCATCGATAGCCTGAAATCCTAATCCACGTCCACTTCCTCATCCGCCGAAATCGCCCTTCTCAGCCGCGCAAACGCCAGCCTGATACGCGATTTCACCGTGCCGAGCGGCTGGCCGGTGCGTTCGGCGATTTCCGTGTGCGACAGACCGTCAAAGAAAGCCAGCCGGATCAGGTCCAGCTGCTCGCCCGGAAGGTCCGCCATGGCTAGGCGTATCCGCGCGTCGCGCTGGGCCGCATCCATGCCCGTGTCCGCCGCCTCCGGCGCTGGCGGCGTAAAGATTGGGTCGTGCGGGTCAATCAGACCGGAGCGGTCGCGGCGCAGGACGTCAATGCGCCGGTTGCGGGCGACGCGGAACAGCCAGGTGGACAGCGAGGATTTGGCCGGGTCAAACAGATGCGCTTTCTGCCAGAGCGTCAGCATCACGTCCTGCGCCAAATCTTCAGCCGTTCCCTGCTTCATGCCAAGCCGCTGCAGATAGGCGTTGATGCGCGGCGCGAAATAATCGAACAGCTCGATAAAAGCGGCCCGGTCGCGCTGCGTGGCAACGCTCGCCGCGAGAAAGGCGAAACGGTCCCGCGCGGTTTCCTGCATTCCATCTCCCATGACGCAGGCAGGATTAGCCGGTTTGTCCGCCCCTGTCAGCCAGCCGCGCCCCGAATTATCGGCCAAAATCCCGCCGCACTTTAGGAGGATGGACTGGAAGAGGGTCGGCAAGCCGCACATGGCTGTCCGGGCGGGCGCGCTGAAAAACGATGATTCACCATTCAGTAACCAGAAATGGTTCAAAATTGAGTGAAACGGGTCACAAGCCGCGCTTTGTCCTGTAAGCTATGAGCGGCCAAGAGGATTAAATTTTCATGCGCATGAATTCAGTGTTTGCGGCGGCTGCGATGTCATTCGGCTTGGCGGGCGCGGCGTTCGCCCAGTCGCCGAGCCAGATCGGCAAGTTCCAGGCATGGGGGGCCTATTCCTATGTCGCCGGCGGCGGCAAGGTCTGCTACGTGCTCACAGTCCCCGCGACCAAAAAGCCCGACGCCGTTGACCATGGCGATAATTTTTTCCTGGTCAGTCAGAAGCCCGGCCAGAATGTCTCGTTCGAGCCGCAATTCATGGCCGGCTATGAGCTGAAGGCCAACACCAAGGTCACGTTGACGATTGATGCCAAAAACTTCTCGCTGTTCACCTCGGGCAAGTCAGCCTGGATGGAAAACGCCGCCGAAGAGCCGCAGCTGATCGCCGCCATGAAGGTCGGCAAAGCCATGTCTGTGGCCGCCACATCCAAACGTGGCACGGCAACCAATTATACCTATTCGCTGAAGGGCATTTCCAAAGCGCTTGAGGCGATCAAGGTCTGCAAGTGACGGGCGGCTGACTCTCCCTCACCTGCTTGCTGCGCAAGCTGTCCTCTCCCCGCGGGGGAGAGGGGAAAGATGGCGCCTCTTTCTCCCCCTCTCCCCTCCGGGGAGAGGGCGTTTCGCGCAGTGAAACAGGTGAGGGAGCGTCAAAAAGCAGGATAGAATTTTTGCTTTAGAAAATTGATTCATTCAATATCAATGGCTTATGATTTTTCTCAGGAATAAAAGCGGCATTCTATCCCCGCCCTTCAAACATCGCTTACTCTGCCCTCGCTGCTCTCATGGGGACCGGGTGATCAACCGGCATTCGGGGGAGCGGGCGGCCTATGGCAGCCGGGTGTGGTTATCCCGGCGGGCGGAG
>JANMMM010000017.1:0-1970 GCA_031373225.1 Phyllobacteriaceae bacterium
TGCGCATGCGGACTCGGCTTGCGGTCCAAGCGACTGTCCGGGTTGACTGGAACGACGGTTGGGGCACCGCGCTGAGCCACGGGCTTCGATGCCCTCGGATGAAACGGGCTCCCAACCGCCACCGCGCCAACCACTTTAATCCGTCGACGCGGAACTGACGACATACAAGGATGACGACAAGGTGATGGTCTAAAACACCTTGCCCGGATTAAGCAGGTGCTCCGGATCAAAGGCGCACTTCACCCGCATCTGCGTGTCCAAATCCGTTTCGTTGAACATGACCGGCATCAGGTCGCGCTTCTCCACCCCCACCCCGTGCTCGCCCGTCAGCACGCCGCCGACTTCGACGCAGAGGCGCAGGATGTCGGCGCCGAAGTGCTCGGCCTTCTCAAGCTCTCCCGGCTTGTTGGCGTCGTAGAGGATGAGCGGGTGCAGGTTGCCGTCGCCGGCGTGAAAAACGTTTGCTACGCGCAAGCCGTATTTTTCCGACATGGCCCTCATTCCGGCCAGCACCTTGGGCAGCTCTTTGCGCGGAATGGTGCCGTCCATGCAGTAATAGTCGGGAGAAATCCGCCCCGCCGCCGGGAAAGCCGCCTTGCGTCCGCCCCAGAACATCAGCCGCTCGTCCTCGCTGGTGGAGACTTTCAGGGTGGTGGAATTGTTCTTCGAGGCTATGTCGGCGACGCGCGCGAGAAGATCATCAACCTCGGCCTCCGGCCCGTCCAGCTCGACGATCAACAGCGCCTCCACGTCGCGCGGATAACCGGCATGGACGAAGTCTTCCGCAGCATGGATGGCAGGGCGGTCCATCATTTCCATTCCGCCGGGAATGATGCCCGCGCCGATAATATCGGCGACGCACTGGCCGGCCTCTTCGCTGGTGGCAAAGCCGATCAGCGCGGCGCGGGCGGTTTCGGGCTTTTGCAGGATGCGGACCGTGACTTCGGTGACGACGCCCAGCAGGCCTTCGGAGCCTGTCATCAGGCCTAGAAGATCATAGCCTTCGCTGTCGAGATGCTTGCCGCCGAGGCGGACGATCTCGCCGCTGATAAGGACCATTTCAACGCCGAGGACATTCGACGCCGTCAGCCCGTATTTGAGCGAATGCACGCCGCCGGAATTTTCCGCGACATTGCCGCCGATGGAGCAGGCGATCTGCGAGGATGGGTCGGGGGCGTAGTAAAAGCCGTGCTCCTCGACCGCGCGGGTGATGCCGAGATTGGTGACGCCGGGCTGGGCGGTGACGACGCGGTTGGCGAGGTCAATGTCGAGAATGCGGGAAAAGCGCGACATGACCAGCAGCACCGCATCGGCCAGCGGCAGCGCGCCGCCGGAGAGCGAAGTGCCGGAGCCGCGCGGCACGACTTTGATGTTTTCGCGCTGGCAGTATTTCAGGATGCGCGACACCTGCGCCGTTGTTTCCGGCAAGACGACGACCATGGGCATCTGGCGGTAGGCGGTCAGTCCGTCGCTTTCGAAGACGCGCATTCCGGTCTGTGTGTCCACGACGCCCTCGCCCGGGACGATCTCGCGCAATTGCGCGATTATTTCCGCGCGCTTGGCGAGCGTGGCATCGTCGGGGGCAGGCATCAAGAGTGAGGTCATCAGCGCAAAACCATCTCCGCCCGCAAAGACTACGGGACCTGATGAAGTTTCAGGCTTCCATCGCTTTGCGTCAATGCCCTGACATTTACATAGTTGGGAATTTTGGCCAGGGACGTTTCCATCGCGTGATGATGGGTTTGCGTGATGACCATTATGGACGCGCCGGCCCCCTCGCCCGCCAGAATTCCGGCAATCGCATCCTCGAAGACCAGGCAGTCGCCCGCCGAAACGCCAAGCATCTTGGCTGCCAGCAGGAAACATTCAGGATTGGGTTTGCCATGGGTGACGTCGTCGCCTGACACGATTACGTCCGGCCGGGGAATGTCCGCCTCCTTCAGGCGCTTCAGCGCAAGGTCAAGGCCGGC
>JANMMM010000051.1:0-1602 GCA_031373225.1 Phyllobacteriaceae bacterium
CAATGAAACGAAAATTTTTCCATGCAGCTTCGCCCACTAGCCCGCGCACTTCGTCCAGATTGCGTTTGAATCCCGTGGCAAAATTATCGAGGGCCACGACTTCCTGACCCCTGCTGAGCAGCACTTCCACCAGGTTTGAGCCAATGAATCCGGCAGCCCCCGTGACCAGCCAGCGCTGTTTTTTCTTCAACCGGTCATTCATCGTTGCGCCAATATCATCACGTCCCGCAGCACGCCACGGGTTTTCTCAACTTCTTCATTCTTCAAGGTCGGATGGACAAGAAACATCAAACTGGTTTCGCCCAATTCCTTGGCCACGGGAAGCCGTTCCCTCGGGCGTCCCGGCGCATAGTCAAAGGCTCGCTCTAGATAGATTTCAGAGCACGATCCCTGATAACAGGGAACTCCGCGCTCGTTGATCTCCGCGACAATGCGGTCGCGCTGCCAGTCGGTTTTCAGTGCCTTAGGCCGCACGAATGCATAAGCCTTATACCAGCCGTGGCGGATGTGATTTGGAAGTTGAGGAACCCTCAAGCCGCGCAGGCCGCTTGCCGCATCAAGAATGGCAGAAGCATTCCGTGCCCGCGCCGCCTGCCAGGCGGGCATCTCCCGCAACTGCACCCGGCCGATGGCAGCCTGCATTTCCAACATGCGCCAATTGGATCCGATGCTCTCGTGCAGCCAACGAAAACCCGGCGGATGCTCCCGTTCATGAACCGCCTCCCAGGACTTGCCGTGATCCTTGTAGGCCCACACTCTCGACCAGAGTTCGTGGTCATCAGTGGTGATCATGCCGCCTTCGCCACCCGTCGTCATGATCTTGTCCTGGCAGAACGACCAGGCGGAAATATCGCCGAATGAGCCCACCATCTTGTCATGAGAGGCAGCCCCATGGGCCTGGGCGCAATCCTCGACGAGAAACAGCTTTTGCGCTTTTGCCAGTGCCATGAACCCTTCCATCTCGCAGGGCCAGCCGGCAAGATGCACGCAGAGTATGGCGCGTGTCTTGGGTGTCAGAACCCGCACCGCTGTTTCAGGAGTGATGTTCTGGCTGTCAGGGTCCACATCGGCGAAGATCGGGACAGCCCCTACATTCAGAATGCTGGAGGCCGAAGCAAGGAAGGTGCGCGGCGTCACAATCACTTCATCCCCGGCGCCAATCCCCAGCGCCCGCCAGCAGGCTTCAAGGGCAAGTGTCCCATTGGCAAGTGCCACAGCATGTTTGGTGCCACACCACGCCGCAAATTCTCTTTCGAATTCCCTGCCTTCCGTGCCGGTCCAATAGTTGACTTTGCCGGACTCGAGAACCGCGTTCACGGCTTCAATCTCGCGCGCTGAAAAGCAAGGCCATGGCTGAAATTCCGTATTCAGCATCACTATCCCCGCTTCTCCAAGGAGCGCGCCGGATTGCCAGCAATCCTGCTGGCGGGAGGAACATCGCGGACGACAACGCTGCCTGCGCCGATCATGCAATCCGGGCCAATGGTAATGCGTTCACGGATACTGCTGCCGATTCCAACCCAACTGCACGACCCGACGCTCACTTCCCCAGCCAGATGAACCCCAGCGCGCCCGTAATGAGAAACGCCGCCGGCCACCGGC
>JANMMM010000105.1:0-15474 GCA_031373225.1 Phyllobacteriaceae bacterium
CATGATCGCGGGACGTGAGGATGTGACCGCCGGCGAGATCATCATCGGCGGCAAGCAGGTCAACGACCTGCCCCCGGTCAAGCGCGGCATCGCCCGGGGGTTCCAATCCTACGCGCTCTATCCGCACATGACCGTCTTCGAAAACATCGCCTTTCCGCTGCGCGTTGAAGGCCTTTCCGAAGACGCGATCAAGAAGCGCGTCGGCGACGCCGCTTCGGTTCTGCAGCTCGATCAGCGCCTGCAGCAGAAGCCCGGAACGCTGTCCGGCGGCCAGCGCCAGCGCGTCGCCATAGGCCGCGCCATTGTGCGCCAGCCGAAAATATTCCTGTTCGACGAGCCGCTGTCGAACCTCGACGCGGCGCTGCGCTCTGAGATGCGCATCGAGCTGATGCGCCTGCACAAATCGCTCGGCTCCACCATGGTCTATGTCACGCACGATCAGGTTGAGGCCATGACCATGGCCGACAAGATCGTCGTGCTGAACGCCGGCGAGATCGAGCAGATCGGCTCGCCGCTCGAACTGTACGACCACCCACACAACAAGTTCGTCGCCGGCTTCATCGGCAGCCCGAAAATGAACTTCCTTCCCGGAATCTGCAAAGGCGTGGATGCGAACGGCGTGCTGGTCGACCTCGGCGCGTTCGGAAGAGTCACTCTGCCGCACCAGTCGAGCGACGAACTCCTCGGCAGGAAGGTCACGCTCGGCATCCGCCCGGAGCATCTGTCCCTGCGCGAAACCGTCTTCAAACTGAGCCTCAAGCCGACTATTGTCGAACGGCTCGGCATTCACTCCGTCGCCTATTCGCCGATGCCGTCCGGCGAGAATTTCATCGCCCTGTTTGAAGGCAATCCCCGCCTCATTGAGAACGAGCCGATGGCCGCGTACGCCGACCCCGCCAAGTGCCACCTGTTCGATGAGCAGGGCCTCGCCATTCCAAGGCCCGCAAGCAAAAGCGCGGCTTGAACATGTCCATCAAAGCAAAGACGGGATTGAGGCTCAATTCCGCTTGGACGCCGGCGGGCGCGGATGGCGAGGCCGCCTATGTGCTGACGCTCACAAATCATTCAGGCGCTCCCGTCAGCGGCTTCAGGCTCTGCATCACAGGCCCGGCGCGCATTGACCCGAATGCGGTGATTGAGGGCGCATCCCTTACGGTCCGCCTGTCAAACTATTCCGAGCTTGCGCCCGAAAAAGACTTCACCCTCGCCCCCGGCGCATCATGGAAAATCAAGGTGCGCGGTCTGTCCTATCCGCTGCGCCATTGGAGCGACGGCGCGACGGCGGCCTATCTTGCCTTTGAGGGTGGCTCTTCCGTCAAAGTCGATTCCGCGCCCACACTGCACACCGGTAACAACAAGCCTCTTTTGAAAGGCACAGCTCGTTTGGAAATGACGCCGGTTCCCGGCACTGCCGTTTCCATCATTCCCTGGCCCAACTTAATCAGCGTCGGTGGCCTAAGAAGCGCGCCCGGCGGGTTCAGCATAACGGCGGCGGATGACACATCGGCGAGGGCGGCAAGGGCGTTTGAAGAATTGAGCGTGCACCTGTTTCCTGTTGAAGGTCTTGTGCGCGAAACTTCCGAAGGCGGCATCGCAGTCACATGCGGGCACGATGCCAAGCTTGCCCCCGAAGCCTACCGCATCGAATTTCAAGACGGCCAAATCAACCTGCATGCCTCTTCGAACGCGGGCTTCCTCTATGGCCTCATTACCCTCGGCCAGATGCAGCGCGGCGCGCGGCTCTTTCCGTACATATACGGCTTCCCTGCCGAAGGTCAGATCACAGACCAGCCCGCCATGTCCTGGCGCGGCTGCCATCTCGATGCGGCGCGGCAGTTCTATCCCGCAGCCGAAATCTCGCAGTTCCTCGCCGTCATGGCCTGGAACAAGCTCAACCGCTTCCACTGGCACCTGTCCGACGACGAGGCCTGGCGCGTCGATATCGATGCTTACCCGGCGCTGACCGGCATCGGCGCGTGGCGCGGCCACGGCCTTCCCATCCCGCCGCTGCTTGGCTCCGGCGCGGAAACATATGGCGGCTTCTACACCAAGCGGACTGTCCGCAGCCTCGTGGCGCTTGCCCAAAGTTTCGGCATCGAAATGGTCCCGGAAGTGGATATTCCCGGCCATTGCTTCGCCTTGCTGCAATCCATCCCCGAACTGCGCGACCCGCAGGAGTCCGGCGAGTATCAGTCGGTGCAGGGCTTCCCGAACAATTGCCTCAACCCGGCGCGTGAGGAAACCTATCAGGCGCTCGAAACCATCTTCGGTGAGATGATTGAACTCTTCCCCTCCAAGCTCTTCCATATCGGTGCCGACGAAGTGCCGCTAGGCGCATGGTCCGGCTCGCCGCAGGCGCTTGACATGCTTGAAGAAGAGCATGGCAAATCTGTCTCTGAAGCCCACGCCAGGCGCAATAATGTCGTCAGTAATCTGCATGGCGCAGACGAGATCGAAGGCACGGGCGCGGCGATACTGCAAGCCAAATTCCTCGCGCGTGTCCAAAGCTTCCTCGCCTCCCACGCGTGCGTCAGCGGCGGCTGGGAAGAGGCGGCGCATGGCGGCGTCATCGACAAGGGCAAATCCTACCTTGTCGGCTGGCGAAATGTCGAAGGCAGCCGCAGGCTCGCCGCAGAAGGCTACGACATCGTCGTCAGCCCCGGCCAGGCCTATTATCTCGACATGTCGCAGTCGGTCGATTTCACCGAGCCGGGCGCGGGCTGGGCAGGATGGTCGGGGCCGAAGGAAACCTATGACTTCGAACCCGACAAAGGCTGGACGGAGGGCGAGCGCCAGCATCTCCTCGGCGTCCAGGCCTGCATCTGGTCCGAACCGATGACCGACCGCGCGGTGTTCGACCGGCTGGTGTTCCCAAGACTGTCGGCCATCGCCGAAACCGCATGGACGGAAGCGCCGCGCAAATCATGGACCCGCTTCGCCTCCGCGAGCCGGCTGATGCCTAATCTCTACGGTTTTTGGGAAACCTAGCCGAGCCGCCCAATCCGCGCCCGCAGCAGCGCTGTAAGCTCGTCCTGCATGAAGCTGAAAACATCCGGCACATCCAGACACACCACACGCTTGCCGGATATCAGCTTGGGAAACATCCGCCGCAGCCGCGCCAGCTGCCGCTTTTCCATCGTGGCAATATCAGTGGCCCATTCTATCTGCTCGGCGGTGACAACCACATCCGCATCGGCGCCAAGCCCGGCGGAATCGGTCTCACAATCTCCGCGTGAGGAAAATATCTGCTCCGCCGTCGGGCTGCGATGGCGCCCCTTGCCGCAGATGAACAGCACGCGCCTCATGCGCCAGGGAGGAAGCCTTTGGTCAAAACATCCTCAATCGCATAGGGGCAATCCTTTGGGAAAATGTCTTCCGGGTATCCCGTTTCGTCGGCGGCGAGTTCTTTGGCGCCCTTGTACTCTTCCGCCAGAACTTGCGCAGGAAACCCACGAAGGCTCGGACTGTCGGCAATCAGTTTTTTAATTCCCCTACGGGACTCTTTGATTGATCCCTCCCAGCCGCTATTCCGCTTCTCGTTTTGAAACTCCCATTTCAACAGATGTGTGAGCAGCACTTCCAGCCGGTTCCTGATCTCTCGTTTGTCGCTTTTTCCCAAGCTCTCAATCTCCTCGGCGACGTTCTCAAGATCTATCTCGGCGAACTTGCCGTCCCGGATCGCAGCCGCCTGATTCTGCGACCAGAGATGAAAATCGCTGTCATAGGTTGCAAGCTCGTGTTTGGGCGTATGCTTGTTCATCAAGGATACATAGCACCATTGAAATCAACGCGCCACATTTCCGACTCTGACCGAAACAATGCAGCCGGCCCTTGCCGCAGATGAACAGCACGCGCCTCATGCGCCGGGGAGAAAATCATCGTCAAGGATTTCGGCGACCGAATAGGGACATTCTGCAGGAAGGCGCTTTTCTGACAGACCCTTCAATAGGGCTGCGCGATGTCTGGCGTCGTCATATTCCTTGGCCAATACCTTCGCCGGAAAATCCTTGAGGCTTGGGCTTTCCTCAATGAGCATCGTGATTTTATCCCGCGCGTCTCTGATTGCCCACTGCCAGCGTTTCCTTCGCTTACTTGGTTGAAACTGCCACTTCAAAAGACGCAGAAGCAGATCATCCAATCCGCGCCTTATGTTGACCCGGTCCCGGCGGCCTAGGCTTTCGATTTCCTCAGCAACGTTTTCAATATCAATTTCCTCAAATTTTCCAGCACGGATGAAAGCCGCCTGCGTCAGCGACCAAAGGTGAAAATCGCCTTCGTAGCTACAGTCTTCGGATATTGGCGTGTGATGGTTCATAGTGACACTCTAGCATTGCAAGCCGCCTCCGCAAAGCCCGCCTCACCGCAGCGAAGCCGGCCTCGCATCCACCCATTTCCCCTGCCCCTTCGCCGACTCAACCGCCGCGCTGATCGCCGCCATCGACCGCAAACCGTCCTCGGCCTTGGGATAATGCATGGCCAGCGGATCCGCCGCTCGCCCTTCGCGTTTGGCGCGGATCGCTTCGGCAAGGTCGGCATAGATGTTGGCGAACGCCAGCGGCATGCCTTCCGCATGGCCAATCGTGACGCGCGAGGCCCGGTCGGCTTCCGGCGACAGGCCCGGCCCGCCGCGTTCCATAATTTCCGTGCGCCCGTTCAGCGGCGTCCAATACAGCTGGTTCGGCCATTCCTGCGCCCAGCGCAGCCCGCCCTTTTCGCCGAACACCTGAATGTTGAAACCGTGCATCCGCCCTATCGCCACCGAACTGGTCCACAGCCGCAGCACCGCGCCGCCGTCCATCGTGAAATTCACCATCGCATCATCCTCCAGCACGCGGCCGGGAAGACACGAGACAAAATCGGCGGAGAGCGACACCGGCTGCTGATGCGATACAAAGCTGGCCATCTGCAAAGCATGAATGCCGCAGTCGGCGAACTGCGCCGAAGCCCCGGCCAGTGCCGGGTCATACCGCCAGCGCACGCGCGGATTGTCCGCGTCCGCCGCGTCGGCGTGAAAGCCGTGCGCGAACTCTGCTTTTATCAGCCGCACCTTGCCCAGGTCGCCGCGCGCCACCATCGCCCGCATATGCCGCACCAGCGCATAGCCGGAATAGCCATAGTTCACCGCGCAGATCATTCCCGTGCGCTTTTCCACCGCGACGATTTCTTCCGCTTCCGCATTGGTCATCGTCATCGGCTTTTCACAGAGCACGTGGATGCCGGCTTCCAGAAACGCCTTGGTGATCTCAAAATGCGTCGAGTTCGGCGTCGCCACCGTCACAAGGTCGATCCTGTCCGCCCGGCCCTTTTCGCCCGCCAGCATCTCTTTCCAATCGCCATAGGCGCGGTCGGGCGCAATGCCGAGCTGCTGGGCGAAGTCGCGGCCCTTGTCCGCGTTCAAATCCAGCGCCCCCGCCGCCATCACATACAGCCCGTCCATCGCCGCGCTGATCCGGTGCGCCGGCCCGATCTGGCTCCCCTCGCCGCCGCCGATCATTCCCCAGTTGAGTTTAGCCATGTTCGCTGATCCTCCTTGAATTCAAACTTCGCTGACCGAAACCCAGCGCCGCTCCGCATGAGAGCGGAATGAGGCTTCGATAATCTCGTCCACTTTCATACCGTCCCGGAATGTCGGCCAGATGCTTTTCTTCGAATGAATGGCTTCGAGAAAATCCTTGGCCTCAATGATGATCTGGTCCTGATATCCCGTCCCATGGCCCGGCCCGAGGCAGAATGGTTTGTAGTCCTTGTGCAGCGGACCCGTGAAGATTTTGGTGAACCCCTGCCGGTCGGGCCGCTGGTCTCCCTTGTACAGCCAGAGCGCGTTCTGGTCCTCCTGGTCAAACCGTATCGCGCCCTTGGTCCCGTAAATGTCATAGGCGTAGCCCATCTTGCGCCCCGTCGCGACGCGGCTGACAAAGATGCTTCCCATCGCGCCGCTGTCAAACCGGCACATGATCTGCGCCTGATCGTCATTGGTCACCGCTTCGGGACCGGACGCGCCGGGCCGGACCTTGTGAACTATGTCGATCTCCGCGACTAGCTCCCGGATCGGCCCCGCCAGCGCCAGCGCAGCGTTGACCGGATGCGGCGCGAGGTCGCCCATATTGCCGTTCGAGCGCGCACGTGTGCGCCAGTTGGCCGGTGTCTCAGGATCAGCCAGAAAATCTTCCGTGTGCTCGCCCCGAAAAAACGTGATCTCGCCGATCTAGCCGGCTGCAATGATTTCGCGCGCCAGCTGCGAGGCCGGCGTGCGGATATAGTTGAACCCCACCATGTTCACACAGCCGCTCTCCTGCGCCGCCTTGACCATCTCCCGGCTCTCGGCAAGGTCTATGCCCAGCGGCTTTTCGCACAAGACAGGTTTGCCCAGCGCGAACGCCGCCAGTGAAATTTCCTTATGCGTCTGCTGCGGGCTGGCGACGATGACCGCCTCCACCTTGGGGTCATTCACCAGCGCCCGCCAGTTATGCGTCGAGCGGGCAAAGCCAAAGGCCCGCGCATTCTCCGCCGCGCCTTCCGGCGTCGTAGTGGCAATCATTTCAAGCCGGGGCCGAAGCGCAGTGTCAAACACCGCGCCGACAGCGGCCATCGCCACAGAGTGCGCCTTGCCCATATATCCCGCGCCGATAATGCCGATGCCGATGGATGTCATGAATGGGTCCGTTCGAAGCGCGGGGAAATGCTGGCCCGTGAAAGCCCAAATGCCGTTCCCCGTCAAGGCAGGCTTTGACGCTCAGCGCCTTAATCGGGATTGCCCGCAGCCTTTATCTCATGCATGAGAAAATCCTGCTGGGAAACCCGAAGCCCGATGTTATTTGACCGCATTCAAAAGAACAACTTTCTCGTGCTCGGCCGCGCCGGGATGGACCTCTATGCCGATCCGCCGGGGACGCAGACCGAACATGCGCAGCGCTTCACATCCGCGCTCGGCGGCTCCTCTGCCAACATCGCGGCAGGCATCACAAAGCTGGGCGGCGCGGCGTCGCTTGTGTCGGCGGTGTCTGATGACGCAATTGGCCGCTTCACGCTCAATGAGCTGAAGAAGTATGGAATAGAATGCGCGCATGTCGCCATCGTTTCCGGCGAGGCGCGCAATTCACTGGCGCTGGTCGAGACACGCAGCGAAAACTGCCAGTCAGTGATTTACCGCAACGGCGCGGCGGATTTTCAAGTGACGGAAGATCAGGTGCGCGGCATCGACCTTGCGCCCTTCGGCGCGCTTGTTCTCACCGGCACCTGCCTTGCCATGCAGCCCTCGCGAGGCGCTGCAATGCTCTTGATACATCGCGCCGGCGAAGAAGGCCTTCCCGTCATCCTCGACATTGACTACCGCCCGTATTCCTGGACCAGCCGAAAGGAAGCCGCCGCTGTCTGCCATGAAGCGGCGCAGCTTTGCGATATCATCGTCGGCAATGACGAAGAGTTCGCGCTGCTTGCAGGCGCAGGCGGCGACAGTCTCACGAAAGCCGCCGAATATGCATCGCGGCCAGACCGCATTGTTGTCCACAAAATGGGCGCGCTTGGCTCAGTTACTTTTGCCGAAGGCAAGAGTTTTGAAACTGGCATTTTCAAAGTCGCCGCCCTAAAACCCACCGGTGCGGGCGACGCTTTCCTTGCTTCTTTTTGCTTCAGTCTTGCTAGTGGCCGCAGCGTCGAGGACGCCGTCCGCCGGGGCTCCGCCGCCGCCGCCATCGTCGTCACCAAAGTCGGCTGCGCCCCCGCCATGCCAAGCCTTGCGGAACTCGAAGACTTCATGTTCAAAAAAGCGCAGGGAAGCTGACCATGCACATCGCGCCCTACGATAATCAGAACCAGCCTATCGTCGGCATCGACGATGCACGCGTGCCGCTAAACTATTTCAACATCGTCAAACTCATGCGCGGGCAGGCATTTGAATATTCCGTTACTGGCTATGAGACGGGCATTGTCCCCGCGACCGGCACAATCGATGTTGAGGTTGGCGGCGAAGCATTCCCGGCCATCGGCAAGCGTGGCATTGACGTCTGGGACGGCGAGCCGGAGGGCGTCTATGTGCCGAGCGGCGGGAAAGTCCGGTTCATCTGCCAGTCCGAAACCGCCGAAATCTTCATTGCGGGAGCCAAGTTCGACGGAGTGCTGCAGCCCTTCGCCGTGCGCGCGGACGAAATCGACATGGTGCAGTACGGCTCGGACGAGACCAAGACGCACCGCAAGATAAAGCATATTATCGGCACAAAATACAAAGGCCGCGTCGGCCGCCTTCTGGTCTCGGAGCTGTTCACCGTCGGCCAGGGCGGCTGGTCGGGCTTTCCGCCGCACAAGCATGACACCGACAGACTGCCGCTCGAAACCCGCCACGACGAGACCTACAATTTCCGCTTCCGCCCGAACCATGGCTTCGGCATGCAGCTGGTGCAGCGCGAGGATGGCAAGGTCGGCGACGCCTACCACATCGTTGACGGCTCCACCGTCACGCTCGACAAGGGCTATCATCCCTGCGTCGCCGCGCCCGGCTTTGAAATGTACTATTTCACCATTCTCGGCGGCCTCAGCCAGCGGCCGCTGGTGCAGTATTTCCAGCCCGCGCACGCCTATCAGATCGAGACGATCCCCGGCATCAAAGACATGATCGCAAAGTTCAAATGACCGTCGCCACGCTCAAACAGCTGCTCGACCCCGCCGCATCCGGCGGCTACGCCATCGCCGGGCTTGTCGTGCTCGGCTGGGAAGAGGCGCGCGCCTTTGTCGAGGCCGCCGACGAGACCGGCATCCCCATCATTCTGCAGGCCGGCCCCGGCTGCCGGAAATACACGCCAGTTCCCATCTTGGGAAAAATGTTCCGCCACCTCGCCGAACAGTCGCGCGTGCTCGTTTGTCCGCACATCGACCACGCCTACACAATCGACGAATGCCGCGAAGGGATAGACCACGGCTTTTCATCGGTGATGATCGACGGTTCAAAACTCCCGATTGACGAAAACATCGCGCTGGCCAATCAGGTCGTTTCCATTGCCAGACCACATGGAATATCCGTCGAAGGCGAAGTGGGCTTCGTCGGTTACACAAGCGGCCTTTCAGGACGCATGACAGACCCGCTTGAAGCGCAGCGCTTCGACCGCGAAAGCGGCGCGGATGCGCTGGCGGTCGCGGTCGGCAACGTCCATCTCAACACCGAGAAGACCTCCGGCATCGACTTGGTCGCCCTCCGCGCCATCGAGGCCGTGACGCGCCTGCCGCTGGTTATCCACGGCGGCAGCGGCGTGCCGGTTGATATGAGAAACAAGCTGGCGCGCGAGACTCGGGTGGCGAAGTTCAACATCGGCACGGAGCTGCGGATGGCCTTCGGCAAAGCCTTGAGAAAATCACTGAAGGATCAGCCGGACGTGTTCGACCGCATGGCGCTGCTGGGTCCGACCATTACGGCGGTGCGCGAGGAATCCAAAATCATCATTCGCGCCATGGGCGATCTCAGCCGGTTTTCCTGAGCCACTTTTCACCGCACCAGAATGGCGCGGAAGTCATTCACATTTGTCCCCGTCGGCCCGGTATGGAAAATGTCGCCAATCGCGCTGAACGCCGTGAACGCGTCATTGCTCCGCTGATATTCAGTGGGGTCAAGCCCCGCATCCCGCATCCGCCCCGCTGATCCGCCGTCGGCGAACGCCCCGGCATTGTCCTCCGACCCGTCAATCCCGTCTGTGTCGGCGGCCAGCGCCTCAATGCCGCTGACGCCTTCAATGCCGCGCGCGAAGGACAGGAGAAACTCCGTGTTCCGCCCGCCCTTCCCTTTTCCGGTCAGTGTCACCGTTGTCTCTCCACCCGATAGAATCACAACAGGCTTCTTGAACGGCCGGTTCTTCAAGCTGACTTCGCGGGCAATTGCCGCATGCACCTTCGCCGCCTCCAGCGCCTCGCCTTCGATGGCGTCGGAAAGGATCACCGCCTCCACGCCCTGGCGCCGCGCCTCCGCGGCGGTCGCTTCGAGTGAGACTGCGGCTGATGCGATGATGTGGACCTCATTGTTCGAAAACACCGGATCGGACGGCACTGGCGCATCCGCCGCAGGCGAGTTCAAATGCCGCATCACCGCGTCCGGAAACTTCATCCGGTATTGCTCAATCAGCTTCAGCGCATCGGCACGCGAGTTCGCATCCGGCACCGTTGGCCCGGACGCCACATAAGACGCGATGTCGCCGGGAATGTCCGACACGATCAGCGACACGACTCTCGCCGGAAAAGCCAACGCCGCCAGCCGCCCGCCTTTGATCGTCGACACATGCTTGCGGATCGCGTTCATCGCCGAGATCGGCGCGCCGGAGGCGAGCAATTCCTTGTTGACCGCAATCTCGTCTTCCAGCGTCAACCCCCCGGCAGGCGCGGGCAGAAGCGCTGACCCGCCGCCGCAGACGAGCGCGATGACAAGGTCGTCCTTCGTCAAACCGGTGACCAGCTCCATCAGCTTTTTCGACGCAATCAGCCCCGCCGCGTCCGGCACGGGGTGCGAGGATTCCAAAACCTCTATCCGTTCGCAGGCCGCAACGAATCCGTAGCGCGTCACCACCGCGCCCTCAACCGGCCCTGGCCAAACCCGTTCAAACGCCTGCGCCATCTGCGCCGCGCCTTTGCCCGCGCCGATGACGATGGTGCGCCCCTTCGGCGGTTTCGGAAGGAACGCTGGCATGGTCTTGGCTGGGTCGGCGGCGTGGACGGCGGCCCAAAAAAGCGCCGTCAGAAATGGTCTTGGCTCAAGCTGTGCGGTCACAAAATTCCCCTCAATTGCACTTTGACCGAAACGTCAGGCAGCTGAATCATTTTCTGACCTCATCCAGCCAAGCCCTTCAATCGTCGTGGTTTTCGGCCTGTACTCGCAGCCGATCCAGCCCTCATATCCTGCACTCTCCAGCGCGCGGAAGACATTGGCATAATTGACCTCGCCAGTCCCCGGCTCGTGACGCCCGGGCGCGTCGGCAATCTGGATATGCGCGATGCGGTCCTTCAGTCGCATGTAAGTGGCGATGAGTTCGCCGCTCATCCGCTGCTGATGATAAAGATCATACTGGAGAAAAATGTTCGGGCTGCCCGCCTCGTCCATCAGGGCCTCCGCCTGTGCGGATGTGTTGAGATAAAAGCCCGGCATGTCGAAATGGTTGATCGGTTCAAGCAGCAGCCTTATGCCATGCGCCCCCAGTTCGGAGGCGGCATAGCGCAGATTATCGACAGCCGTCCGCCTGAGCGTCGAATCGTCCGCTCCCATGGGCGCCAGTCCCGACAGACAGTTCACCTGCTTCACGCCAAGGACGCGCGCATAGTCAATCGCGGTCCGCACGCCCTTGCGGAACTCATCCACACGGTCCGGAAGGATGAGCATCCCCCTGCCGCCGGACTCCCAGTCCGGAACCGGCATGTTGAACAGCACTTGCTCAAGCCCGCATGAATCAAGTTTCGCCTTCAGTTCATATGCGTCAAACTCGTAAGGAAACAAATATTCGACTGCGGCGAACCCCGCATCTCTGGCCGCTTCGAACCTGTCAAAGAACGGAACTTCGCTGAACAGAAAGCTCAGATTGGCTGAAAATTTCAGCGCTGCGTTTTTCACTGCGCCAGCCTGCTTTTCGCCGCCCGCCCCGCGACATAGACTTCCGCCACCGCCCGGTCGCCGCCCATGGTCTGCAAAACAAACAATTCTTCCGAAAGCGTCTGCACTGTCTCCGCCCGAAGCTTCATGGCCGGCGTTGAGCTAATGTCCAGCACGGCGATATCCGCGTCGGACCCCTCCTCCAATGTGCCAATCCGATTCTCCAGCCCCAGCGCGCGCGCATTGCCGAGTGTCATCATGTAAAGCGAGTTCAGCGGCGAAAGCTTCTGCCCGCGCAACTGCAATATCTTGTAGGCCTGATCCATCGTGGCGAGCATGGAATAATCCGTCCCCCCGCCGACATCGGTCGCCACCGCGATGCGCATGTCCTTCGCCCGCAGCCCCGCGCGGTCAAACAATCCGCTTCCGAGAAACAGGTTCGACGTTGGACAGAACACCGCCACCGACCGCGATTCCGCCAGCGCCGCAATCTCGCGTGGCTCAAGATGGATGCAATGTCCAAACAGGCTCCTCGGGCCAAGCAGCCCATAGCGCTCATACACATCCGCATAGTCCCGCGCCCAGGGAAACAGCGCTTTCGTCTGCGCAATCTCCTGATGGTTTTCCGACAGATGCGTCTGCATGAAACAGTCCGGATGCTCCCGCACCAGCGCCTGCGCCATCTCCAGCTGCGCGCCGCTCGACGTGATGCCAAAGCGCGGCGAGATGGCGTAATGCGCCCGGCCCCTGCCATGCCACTTCTCGATCAGCGCCTTTGTGTCGTCATAGGAGCTCTGCGGCGTGTCGGTGAGCTTCTCCGGCGCGTTGCGGTCCATCATCACCTTGCCGCCGATCATCAGCATGTTGCGCGTTTCGGCTTCGGTGAAAAACGCCTCCGCCGAGGCGCGGTGCACCGAGCAAAAAGCAGCGGCGGTTGTCGTGCCGTGCCGGATCATCTCGTCCATGTAGAGCGCCGCGATCCGCGCCGAATGCGCCGCGCTGGCGAACTTCTGCTCTTCAACGAACGTGTACCGGTTCAGCCAGTCCAGCAGCTGCGTGCCGTAAGAACCGATCACCTGCATCTGCGGAAAATGATTATGCGGATCAATGAAGCCGGGGACAATGAGATGCGGGCGGTGGTCGATGCGCTGCACTTCCGGCGCGGCCGCCTTCACGACATCGGCATGTTCACCGAGCTTGATAATCTTGCCGTCGGACACCAGAACTGCGCCGTCCTCGAAGTATTTGTGGGATGAAGGATCGTCTCCATGTCCCGGCTCGTCGGTAAACGTCAGCACGCGTCCGCGCAGAAGCAGCTGCGGCATGTCTATTCCTTCTTCCCAACAGCCGACTCGAACCAAGCGACAAGCAGCGCCCGCTCATCTGCCGTGATCGCGGTGACGTTGGCCGGCGGCATGGCGTGGCTGCGCCCGGCCTGCAGATAAATCTCCCGCGCATGCGCCGCAATCTGCGCGTCGCTCTCCAGCATCACGCCTTTCGGCGCGCGGTGAATGCCCTCATAGCCCGGCTCGGCCGCATGGCACATGGCGCAGCGGCCAAGCACCGTGTCCCGCACCTTCGGAAAATGCGCGTCGGCGATGAACGTCTGCTGCAAAAGTGAAGCTTTTACTTCCCCGCCGGAGAGAATTTTCGGAACCGTTGAAAGCCAGACAATGACAATCAAAATCAGCGCCGTCGCCAGCCACGTCCATGTCGGGTTGCCCTTGCGCGCATGAACGCTGTTGAAATAATGCCGGATAGTCACGCCCATCAGAAACACCAGCGAGGCGATGATCCAGTTATACCGCGTGCCGAACGCCAGCGGATAATGGTTCGACAGCATCAGGAAAAGCACAGGCAGCGTCAGATAGTTATTATGCAGCGACCGCTGCTTCGCCTGCCTGCCGAGCATCGGGTCCGGCGTCTCGCCCTTCAGGAGCGACGCCACCACCTTCTTCTGGTTCGGAATGATGAGCAGGAACACATTGGCCGACATGATCGTCGCCGTGAATGCGCCCAAATGCAAAAGCGCCGCGCGCCCGGTGAACAGCTGCGTGTAGCCCCACGCGGCGAACACCAGCACAAAATAGAGCAGAACCATCAGCTGCGTGTCGCTTTTCCCAAGCGGCGACTTGCAGATCAGATCATAAGTGACCCAGCCGAGACAGATGGAGGCCAGCGAGATCAGGATTCCGGTGAGTGGCGAAATGTCGAGTACATTCCTGTCCACAAGATAGAGGTCCGCGCCGACATAATAGACCACAAAAAGCATGGCGAACCCGGACAGCCATGTGGCATAGGATTCCCATTTGAACCAGGTCAGATGCTCCGGCATGTTGGCGGGTGCGACCAGATATTTCTGCACATGGTAAAACCCGCCGCCATGCACCTGCCACTCCTCGCCATAGGCGCCTGCAGGAAGGCCGGGCCTCTGGTGCAGTCCAAGGTCAAGCGCGACAAAATAGAAGGACGAGCCAATCCAGGCGATGCCGGTGATGACATGCACCCACCGCACCGCCAGCGCCAGCCACTCCCAGACAATAGCAAACTCGTTCATCGCGCCCTCCGGACTCACCCTTTAGACAATTGCAAAGGTGAGCGCGAGAGTGAACCGCATTCAATGGCTGGCGCTGACGGCATTTGGCCCCTTCGCTTCCGCGGTCGCACCGCGCGCCAACGCCGTCATTACCTCCGCCGCCGTCAGTGCCGCAATCACTTCAGGCCGCTTGTCTTTCACAGCCGAGCCGCCCATCGGGCAGACCAGCCGCGAGAGCGCACCCTTGTCACCGCCTTCGCGCATGAACCAGCTGCTGAACGTCGCCCGCTTCGACTTCGAACCGATCATCCCGACATAAGACGCATCGCGCCGCGCCAGCGCTTCCTTCAGGATCAGAAAATCCAACGCATGGTCATGGGTGAGAACCAGAAACCCACTTCCGGGTGGTGCTGCCGCGACCAATGCTTCCGGCATCGCTGCAAGCTTCTTTTCCACACTTTCCGGCGCGGCATCCAACTCGGCCTGCCTTGCATCCACCAGAATAGTGCGCACCGGCAAAAGCGCGAGCGCCCGGCACAGCGCATTGCCGACATGCCCCGCGCCGAACACATAAACATGCGGCAGCGCTTCAAATTCCCGCTGTTCCGCTGCAATGATTTCCTGCCTCAGCGCCTTATCAAACCTCCGCAGTTCCAGCCTCACCCGCCCGCCGCAGCACTGGCCAATCTCCGGGCCGAGGCCGATCTCCATCGCGTCTTCTTTCATCCGGCTGCGCAGCATCTGCCGCGCCTTGTCGATCGCCATATATTCAAGCTGCCCGCCGCCGATGGTCTTGTAAATCGCCGTTTCACAAACAATCATCCAAGCGCCCGCCTCGCGCGGCGTCGAACCCTTGGCAGATTCAATGGTTACAAGGACAGCGCCGGGAAAACGTTTCAGAAACTGCTCCGCTGTCCGCCTTTCCATGCCCGGCCTCACTTCGCCTTGCGCAGCCGCTCGACGCACATCAGCACGCGCTCCGGCGTCGCCGGCGTGTCGAGCCTCGGCGCGATCCTGTAATCCGCTGTCGACGCCACAGCCATCGAAATCGCCTCCAGCACCGACACCGCCAGCATCAGCGGCGGTTCGCCGACGGCTTTGGAGCGGCGGATTGTCTCTTCTTTATTGACCGACCATTCGGCCAGCTTCACATTGAATGTGCGCGGCCGGTCGGAGGCCAGCGGGATTTTGTAGGTCGAAGGCGCATGCGTGCGCAGCCGCCCCTTGTCGTCCCACCACAGCTCCTCGGTTGTCAGCCAGCCCATGCCCTGCACGAAGCCGCCTTCGATCTGGCCCATATCAATAGCCGGATTAAGCGAACGCCCAACATCATGGAGAATATCAACCCGGTCCACCCGCATTTCCCCGGTCATCGTGTCGATGG
>JANMMM010000113.1:0-12124 GCA_031373225.1 Phyllobacteriaceae bacterium
GACGACGTGACAAACGGATAAGTGCCATGGTCCACGTCGAGCAGCGTCCCCTGCGCGCCCTCAAACAGGATGCGCCTGCCCGCGCGGCGGTGCGTGTCGAGGATGCTCCAGACCCGGTCTACAAAGGGCAGGATTTTATCGGCGACGGAGGTCAGCTCTTCAAGGATTGTCTCCGGCTTGATCTCTTCAACCCCCAGCCCGCGCCGCAGCGGATTGTGATGCGCCAAGAGCCGGTCGATTTTGGCAGGCAGCGCGGCGGGGTCGGCGAGGTCCATCACTTTGATCGAGCGGCGGCCCGCCTTGTCTTCATAAGCGGGACCGATGCCGCGTCCGGTGGTGCCGATTTTCGTGCCGGCCTTGGCAGTGGATTCGCGCAGCCGGTCCAGCTCGCCATGCACGGAGAGAATGAGCGGCGTGTTCTCGGCGATTTTCAGAATGTCGGGGGTGACTGTGACGCCCTGTTTCCCAAGCCTCTCAATTTCGGCGACAAAAGCATGGGGGTCGAACACGACCCCGTTGCCAATGACCGAAAGTTTGCCGCGCACCACGCCGGACGGCAGCAGCGACAGCTTGTAGCTCGTCCCGTCAATGACCAGCGTATGTCCGGCATTGTGGCCGCCCTGAAAGCGCACGACGACGTCGGCGCGCTCGGAGAGCCAGTCGACAATCTTGCCCTTGCCCTCATCGCCCCATTGCGAGCCGACAACCACAACATTCGCCATTCAGGTCTCCTGAAGCATTTTGAATCGTTTTTGGGGGATTTCCCGCGACTCTATAGCGGGGGATGAGGCGGGATGCGAGGGGTAATGCTCAGTTTGCGCCGATGGCCGCAGTGATGATGAGAAACACCGGCACCGGGGCGACGCCGACAAGGGCGGCGGCAAAGAACATTGGCAGAGAGACGAGGCGGCTCATGCCGACCGCCATGGAAATGCCGCCGCCGCCGCCAAGGAGCGCGCTGCCGGGCAGGTTGATGAGCGCGATGAGCGCGAGGAAACGGTGGCGCATCAGCCATGGGACAAAGCGCTTGGGCGCGTGTTCCAAAAGCTGATTGACGCGCGCCTCGCCTTGCAGGCCAGAGAGTGACTTAACCAAAGCGGCGGCCCGCTGCAAACCGAGCCATTTGAAACAGGCAGCCAGCCAGCGCTCTGGAACAAGCCGCCCGGCACAATAGCTCAGGGTGAGCGCCGCGACGGTGGCCACATATACGACCGGCACGATGCGCACGCCGAAGGCAAAGATCAACGCCAGCCCGATTTCAACACCCGGCACGAACGGAACGGCGGTCGCCAAAATGTAGAAGACCACGCCGCTCATGATGATGCCGTGGATCATCGGCTCGGTGTTCGGCCAAATGGTGATGTCGAAGCCTTTGCTCAGCCGCATGCCGAAATAGCTGCCGCCAAAGATCAGCGCCGCGTATATGATGACAAGCAGCACCAGCTTCCAGCGCGAACCCCGCCCTGCCGCGCTCACTGCCATGCTATTTGACAAAGACCGGGTGATCCGTCTTCGGGTCGGTCAGCGTTCCGTCAAACCTGATGCCTACATTGACGGTCCAATACCAGCGCGCCTGCGCCCATTTGGCGTCGGCTTTCAGCTTGCCGTCCTCGACAAATCCGGAAAAGACGATTTTACCCTGCTTCTCGCTTATCATTTCCGAATAGAAATGCACCTTCTTGCCTTCAACCCGCACCAGATAGGGCGCGGGCTGAAAGCCGAAGCGCACGCAGAGCCGCGTTGACATCAGCCCGCCCGCAAACTCCACCACATCCTTGCCGCCGCCCTTTTTGCCATCCTGCGCGAAATCCGCCGCATAGGAGCGTCCGTCGAAATCGCCGCTGATCGCCGTGCCCATGGCTTCGGGTCTGGCGGGGACGGGCGTAATGGCTGTGTCTTCCGCGAAGCTGGCAAACGCAGGCGCCGCGATTGCCAAAAGGGCTGTCAGCGGAAGGCGGGCGGAAAATCGCATGGCTTACATTCCCCAGCGCAATGCCGCCACACTAGACCGCAGGATTCTGAAAGCAAGAGACCGGTCGGATCAGGCTGCGCCGCGCTCGATTGTGAAGCGATGCCCGCCCGTCATCGTTTCAGATGCCACCAGGCAGTGGCCGTTTTCCTGGCAAAAGTGCGGAATGTCGATGACGGCGAGCGAGTCTGTGGTCTGAATGGTCAATTGCTGACCCGGCCGCATCTCAGACAGGCGCTTGCGGGTTTTCAGCACCGGCATCGGGCATTTGAGGCCGCGCAGATCGTAGATATCAGTTGCCAAGCAGCCACCAGCGCTTCTTTTTTGGCGGCACAGCGGGAGCGGCGGGCTCAACGGGCACGGCGGCGTTCGGGTTCGCAACTGGGACCGGCACAATTGCAGCGTCTTCTTTGGCGGCCAGGGAAACTGACGCCTTGCCATCGGGCTTGCTGGGCGAAAGCGCTGCCGTTGCCGCCGCTACGGCAACGGCGGGGCTCTGCGGCGCCTGGTCAGCCGCCGCAGTGGCGGTTGCCGCCTCCGGTCCGTCCTTTACCGGCGCTTTCGACATCATCGGCGCGGTTACGCGCGGCGCGGCGGCGGCGAAGGCCATTGTTGACGGCATCGAGACGGGCGCCGGCTTCCATTTTTTGTCGAGCGGGCGCGACTTGCCGCCCATGACGACAGGCACGGGCAGTGATTCATATTTCTTGAGCGCGGCGGCGAAGGCCGCCTCATACTTGATCTGGTAGGCGGCCTCGGCGCTGGCGAGGGTTGCGGGCAGTTCGGACGGCGGGCAGGCGGCGCTGGCGTTAAAGGTTCCGCCGTTCACGGCAGTCCGGTTGAAGACATATTTCTTCTCGCAGAAATCGACCTTCGGCACTTGGCGGGTCAGCTCGAACTGGTCGTAGCCCTCTTTAATCATTTTCCAGAACGGGAAGTTCGCATCGCCCGCATAGAAGGCCATTTTCTCCGCCGTCATGCGGAAAGGCAGGGCCTGCAGCATGAATCCGTCCTGCCCGCCCTTCAGCGCGTCGCGGGCGAAGGCGAAGATTTCCTGGACGCTGGCGTCGGTCATCGAATAGCAGCCGGCCGAGGAGCAGGCGCCATGCACCATCAGGTTCGCGCCGGTGTAGCCGTGCGAGCGGTCATAGGCGTTGGGGAAGCCGGTGTCGAAGGAAAGGAAATATTTTGAATTGGGGTTCAGCTGTGCCGGGCGCACCGTGTAGAATCCTTCCGGCGCCTGCCGGTCGCCTTCCTTTTTCTTCTGGCCAAGCTTTCCCGACCAGGCGCAGATATTATAGGCAGTCACCAGATCGTAGCGGCCGCTGGTTTTCTGTTTCCAGATTTCGAGGATGTGTTCATCCTTGATGATGCGCATCATGATCGGCGCGCCAACGCTCATGCCCTTGGCTTTGATCTTCTGGACAAGGGCGGCGGGCAGGGGCTTGTTGGGGTTGGGCGCGAAATCGTTGATCGAGGATTCGTTACAGCCTGACAGCGCCAGCGCGGCCAAAAAGGCTGAGACAAGGAAGAAGCGAGATTTCATGTGCGTCGGCGTACCCATTGCAACAAAAGCGGCGTAACTTTTCTCAGTTAAGGCTTTTATGGTTGAAAACTGGTTACCACAAGCAATTCAGCCGATGAGTAACCGAAATTTGAGCTGGCCAATGCCCGGCCTATCCGGCAATTTTGTGACTTCTCAAGAGCCTCGCGCCGCCTGAAATAGTCTAAGTCCCGTGATCCGCCACAAAAGCCCGTCTTTCAGACTGAACTGATGCCAGAGCGCGGCTGCGGCGTGGAGAAGGACAAGCGCCATGAACACCCAGAACAGATAGCGGTGCGCTGTGCTGATCGGCCACCAGAAATAGGTGGCGACTGCGCCGGTCACCGCTTGCAAGCCCAATATGCCGTAGAGGCCAACGTGAACGAATTTCGAGAGATTTTCCTGCCAGGAATTCGGCGCATTGGCGGAAGGCGGCGTGCCTTTGAGCCATCGCAAGGCAAACAAGGCGGCCAGAAGGCAGAAAATCAACAGGCCAATACGGTTGTGCAACATGTGCAGGAACAAGTCGGTTTTCGACGGCGCGAGCCCCGCCATGCCGACCTTGTGCGTGCGCACTATAGAGCCTGATGTGGCGTACTGGCTGATGACCAACAGGACAATGAGCCAATGCAGCGCAATTTGCGGCGCTCCATAGCGCCGCAGGGCTCTTTCAGGAATTGCGTCGGTCTGCGAAGTTACTTTTTCGGGCCGTTCTTGGCGAGCCATTCATTCATCCATTTGATCTCGGCTTCCTGCGCGGCGATGACGCCTTCGGCGAACTTTTCCACTTCCGGGTCCTTGCCATATTCCAGAACAACCTTGGCCATATCCACCGCGCCCTGATGGTGCGGCACCATGCCGGTGACGAAATCCACGTCCGCATCGCCGGTCGTGGGCGCCATCATGCCCATCATCATGCCGTCCATGGCCTTCTTGAAGCCAGCGGCGGCATCGCCATTGGCGGCTGATATTGCGCCGAGGCCGGCGCCGATGAGGGTGAATGCGGCAAAGCCGGCGAGCAGGGTTTTCTTCATGATTGAACCTTTTAAAACGAATTGCCTCTCCGGGCAAACGCTAGAGACGGACAATTCGGCAGGGTCAAGTCACGGTTTGCTGTTGCGGCAATTTCGCCCACGAGGGGCGTTTGAACAGGAAGCTGAGCGGCGTGCCACGCACGGTCCAGTACAAAAGAATGGGGCCGATGATTCCCGCTGTTGTGCAGATGAGCGAGACGATTGCCAAATCTTCCGGCTGGCCGAGCCGGAGCAGGATGATCCGGGTTGCCGACATGAACAGCGAGAAAGCGAGGTAGATGATGATGGAGTTTTCGCCGCAATAGCGCAGGGCTTCGGCGAGGCTGGTCTTCGACAGGAGAACGCCCGCCGTCACCACCGCGCACGCGCCGAGGAAGCCGAGGACAAGGCTGATGCCGGGCTGCGCGGCATAACCGCTGTTGACCGCCAGTGTGTTCACCAGCGCCCATGCGGCGAAACCGGTGAGAACGGCGGGAAGAGGCTGGCTGCCAACGAAGCGGGCGAAGGAAAATATATGCGCTGACAGCCAGTATCCGGCAAACACATAGACAAAGCGGGCGGCGAATTCGTCAATGACCAGCCAATGCGTCTTGACATGCATCGCCTCCAAAATGGCGCCTGCGGCAAAGATCAGAATGGGCGGGAAGGGACGGGCGAGCTTGATCACCGCCATGAAGACCGGCAGCATATAGATGAACCAGACCGCGTCATTGGGCATGACGAACCCGGATGCCCAAATCTCAAGGCCTGCGGAAAGTCCGATGCGGCCGGTCATTATGCCGCTTTTGGCGAAGAACAGGATCGTCATCCAGATCAGATAAAAATAGACGAAATGCAGCACCTTGCTGTCCAGATATTCGCGCCACGGCCGGTCAATGCGCTGGGCAAGGAACAGGCCTGAAATCAGGAAGAAATCGGGCATCCGGAAGGGGCGGGCCCATTCGATGAAGCCGTGGATCCATGTCACCTGTCCGGCGGCCTTTTCGACGCCGAGCGTCGAATGCATCAGCACAACGAGAATGATGCAGATGCCTTTGGCGTAGTCGACCCAGTCAACGCGCGATTTCACCGCAGAAGCCGCACTTCTGTCTTTGGCGGCAATCGGCTTGCCAAATGTGGAAATGCTCATCGCCGTTGAACCCAAGCGCCCTAAGAGACGGATTCTAGGCCGATTGTGTTAACTGAATCTTGCGGACTGTGACGCTCGCGGCAATGTGATCAGAGGCTGCGGCCGATGGCGAGAAACTTCTCCCGGCGCTCTTCGCGCAGGTCGCGGTTTGTGCCAGCCAGATCGGCGAGAAGCGCGTTGATGGTCTCGCCTGTGGCGTTGATCGCTTCTTCGGGATTGCGGTGTGCGCCGCCGAGGGGCTCGGGAATGATGCCGTCGATGATGCCGAGGCCTTTGAGGTCTTCGGCGGTGATTTTCATCGACGTGGCCGCATCTTTGGCGCGGGTGGCGTCGTGCCAGAGGATCGAGGCCGCGCCTTCGGGGGAAATGACCGAATAGATGGCGTGTTCGAGCATGTAGACTCGGTTGCCGGTGGCAATGGCGATCGCGCCGCCTGAGCCGCCTTCGCCGATTATGACCGAGATCAGCGGCACTTTCACATTAAGGCAGGCCTGCGTCGAGCGGGCGATGGCTTCGGCCTGGCCGCGCTCTTCGGCCTCAATGCCCGGATAGGCGCCCGCCGTGTCGACCAGCGTGACGATGGGCATGGAGAACCGGTCTGCGAGCTCCATGACGCGCACGGCTTTGCGGTAGCCGTCGGGCATGGCCATGCCGAAATTGTGCTTGAGCCGGGTCTTGGTGTCCGAGCCCTTCTCCTGGCCGATGACGGCGACAGGCGTTCCGCGGAAGCGGGCAAGGCCGCACTGGATGGCTTCGTCCTCGGCGAACTTGCGGTCGCCGGCCAGCGGCGTGAAGTCGGTGAACAGACCCGCGATGAAATCGAGGCAATGCGGCCGGTCGGGATGGCGGGCCACTTGCGTTTTCTGCCAAGGCGTCAGCTTCTTGTAGAGGTCTTTCAGAGCGTCCGACGAACGCTTCTCCAGACGCTTGATCTCATCGCCGACATCGACGGAGCCGCCATTGTCCTGCAAACGCTTCAGCTCAAGGATTTTGCCCTCAAGATCGGCGACCGGTTTCTCAAAATCGAGATAATTGTACATGCGCCACTCGTTTCTGTCTGAACCGGTCATCGGACGGGCAGGGCGAACGCGGCCCGCTTGTCCATATATGGGGCTGGTTTTGAAAACTCAATCTGAAAACCTGTCTATCCCTGCCCGGCGAGCGGGTGATGCTCATTCACCAAGCGCTCCAGGCGTTCGGCGAGGACATGGGTGTAAATCTGCGTGGTGGAAATGTCGGAATGGCCGAGCAGCTCCTGCACCACGCGCAAATCCGCGCCGTTCTGCAAAAGGTGGCTGGCAAAGGCGTGGCGCAGCACATGCGGCGAGATAAGCTTTGATGAAATGCCGGCGCGGGCGGCGAGGCCCTTGAGATCGCGGGCGAAAACCTGGCGGGGCAAGTGGCCGGATTCGGAAGTTGAAGGGAAAAGCCAAGGGCTTGCAGCTGATTTTGGGTCTTTGTTGCGGAGTGCGAGGAAGGCTGACAGCGCCGTTCGCGCCTTGCCGGACAGCGGCACGATGCGCTCTTTGCCGCCCTTGCCTTTCAGCATGATATGGTCGCGGTCGGAACGCGCGGCTGTCATCGGCAGGGAGACAAGCTCGGAGACGCGCAGGCCGGTGGCGTAGAGCGTTTCGACGAGGGCCAGCAGGCGCCGCTCAGCGAGTGCGCCTGAAGGCGCCGCTTCCTGTTCGGCGAGGTCCAACATCCGGGAGACATCATCAACAGCCATGGTTTTGGGCAGCGGGCGGGCTTTTTTCGGGGCATCGACGGTGGCGGTAGGGTCGTCCGACCGGTGGCCTTCGGCATAGAGGAAGCGGAAAAACTGCCGCAGCGACGACAGGCGGCGGGCCTGGGAAGTGGCGGCGAAGCCTTTGGCTGATAGGGATTGGAGGTAGGCGCGGATGGCTTCTGTGCCCGTTTGCGCCAGTTTTCCGCCTTTGGCGCTGCAAAAACCTGCCGCATCCTCAAGATCGCGGCGGTAGGAGAGAAGCGTGTTCTCCGCCGCGCCGCGCTCGGCGCTCATCATTTCGAGGAAGGATTCGATGAGAGCGTCATTGTTCATGGCGCGGGCGGCGTGATCTTTGGTTCGGCCGGGTTCAGCTTGTCCGTCGGCACACGAATGGTCATTTCGGACTGTTTGGGCACGACAAGCGTCGCCAGCGCCACCATGCCGCCGAAAACGACGAGCGCGGCAAAGGCGAGAAAGGTGAGGAGCCGAAACAGGGTTGGCATGCATGACCGCCGGGATTGAAAAACAGCGCGCGCCGAATCATGCCCGCGCCGCTGCCTCTATATGGTCAGCGCTGGCGTTTGAGGCAAGAGTTGACCCAAAAGCGGCGCGCACTTAGTGAATGTGGCATGAGCGAGGATAATGTCATCAGGCCGGAGGCCGAAGCGATCAGGGCGATGCTCGGCAAGCGCTGCATTGTGGTGATCGGGCTGATGGGGGCGGGCAAGAGCACGATCGGCAAGCGGCTGGCGCAGATGCTGGGGCTTTCGTTCATTGACGCCGACGCCGAGATTGAAGCCGTGTCGCGCATGACGATCCCGGAACTGTTCACCGCCTACGGCGAGCCGGAGTTCCGCGATTTGGAGCGCCGCGTCATCAGGCGCATCCTGCGAAGCGGACCGCGCGTGCTCGCCACCGGCGGCGGCGCTTTTATGAACGAGGCGACTCGGCGGACCATCGCTAAGGCGGGCATCTCCGTTTGGCTGAAGGCGGAGCTGGACGTGCTGATGGAGCGCGTCAGCCGCAAAGGCAACCGTCCTCTTCTCAAGACCAGCGATCCGCGCGCCACAATGCAAGCGCTGATGGACCAGCGCTATCCGGTCTACGGGCTGGCGGACGTCACCATCCTGTCGCGGGACGAGAAGAAGGATGTGATGGTGGTGGAAGTGATCGAGGCGCTCGCCAAACTGCCCGCCGACAGCGGGGTGGCTGCGTGAGCGTCGAAGAAAGCATCATTCGGGTTCCAGTGGAGCTCGGCGAACGGTCGTATGAGATATTGATTGGCGATGGCCTTATTGAGCGCGCGGGAGAAGAGATTTCGCGGGTTCTCCTAGGCGCGCGGGCGGCCATTGTCACGGATGAAAATGTGGCGCCGGCGCATCTGGAGCGGCTGAAGGCTTCGCTTATTGTCAGCGGCATTGCAGCCTCGCCCATCGTGCTGCCTGCGGGCGAGAAGACCAAGACTTTTGCCCGGCTGGAGGAGGCTGTCGATGGGATCATTGCGGCGAAGCTCGAGCGCGGCGACGTGGTGATTGCGCTCGGCGGCGGGGTGATCGGCGATCTCGCGGGGTTTGCTGCGGGCATTGTGCGGCGCGGGATGAAGTTTGTGCAGATTCCGACGTCGCTCTTGGCGCAGGTGGATTCCTCCGTCGGCGGCAAGACTGGCATCAACACAGCGCGCGGCAAGAATCTTGTCGGCGTGTTTTACCAGCCGCAGCTGGTGCTGGCGGATACAAGCGCGCTCGACACGCTGCCGATCCGGGAATTCCGCGCGGGATATGCGGAAGTGGCGAAATACGGGCTGATTGACCGGCCTGAGTTTTTTGCCTGGCTGGAGAAGAACTGGCGCGATGTGTTTGCGGGCGGGGCGGCGCGGCAATATGCCATCGCCGAATCGTGCCGCGCCAAAGCCGAAATGGTGGCGCGCGACGAGCATGAGACGGGCGACCGGGCGCTGCTCAACCTTGGCCACACATTCGGCCATGCGCTGGAGGGCGCGACGGAATATGATTCGGCGCGCCTTGTGCACGGCGAGGGCGTTGCAATCGGCATGTGCCTGGCGCACCGGTTTTCGGCGCATATGAACCTGTGCAGCCCGGATGACGGCAAGCGCGCTGCGGCGCACTTGAAGGAGGTTGGTCTGCCCACTTCAATGGCGGAAATTTCGGGCGAACTGCCGCCGGCTGAAAAACTGATGGAATTCATCGCGCAGGACAAGAAGGCCAAGCGCGGCACGCTGACCTTCATTCTGACGCGCGGCGTGGGGCAGAGCTTCATCGCAAATGATGTGCCGGGCTCGGAAGTTCTGTCCTTCCTGCGGCAGGAACTGGGCTGACCCGGATGGCCTTCCGGCGCGCGCTGGCCCTTTTGGGCATCCATTCCAAGCCGGATGCGGAGCCGCAGTCGGCGCATGAGGGCATCAGGGGCGCTGTTGAAACCCTGCACCGGGAAGGCTCGGTCGAAAAATCCGACCGCGACCGGCTGGGCGCGATCCTCGACCTGCATGAGCTGGAAGTGTCCGATGTCATGGTGCACCGGACGGATATGCTGTCCTTGAACGCTGATGATCCAATTGACCAGATCGTGCGCGAGGCGCTGGAAAGCCCGCACACGCGCATCCCAATCTGGAAGGGCGAGGCGGACAATATTGTCGGCATCGTGCATGCCAAAGACCTGGTGCGCGCGCTCTACGCCGCCAAAAATGACGCGTCGCAGCTCGACCTGATGAAAATCGCCAGCAAGCCATGGTTCGTGCCCGACACGACAAGGCTGCAGGACCAGCTGGCGGCCTTCCTGCGCCGCAAAGCGCATATCGCCATCGTGGTGGACGAATATGGCGAGCTGGAAGGGCTGGTGACGCTGGAAGACATTATCGAGGAAATCGTCGGCGAGATCGCCGATGAGCATGATCTGACGATCCAGGGCGTGCGCAAGGAAGCGGACGGCTCGGTCGTCGTCGACGGCTCCGTCCCGCTGCGCGATCTCAACCGGGCGCTGGATTGGAACCTGCCCGACACGGAAGCGACGACCATCGCGGGGCTGGTCATCCACGAGAGCCAGATGATCCCGGACGAGAAACAGGCGTTCACGTTTCATGGGATGCGGTTCACGGTGATGAAGCGGGAGAGAAACCGGATAACGCGGATCAGGGTGAAGGCGGTGGAGTAGAGGGCGGCGGTTTAAACCCCCTGATGCATATTGAAATCACAACAATTTTGCGCCATATCTAACTCATGAGCAAAACAAGCAAAACTTCCGGCGGAAAAACTGCGCGACGCTCGTCGCGGCCCAGCCCGTTTTTGGGTGTGAGCAAGGACGGGATACGCATTCCCAGACCCGATTTCAAGCCAGTGAGCTTCACCGAGCGCCAGCTCGAGCGCGCGGTCCGGGTCGTGCTTGAGCGCGAGCGCGAAAACGAAGCCTTGGCCGGTTGAGCCGGTTTGGCGCGGCGCAGGCGGCCAGTATTTGTGAATTGCCCGTTTGACGAGGACTACCGCCCGCTTTTCCGCGCGATGATTTTCACAATTGTGAGCTGTGGGTTTAAACCGCGCTGCGCGTTGGAGGTGATTGATGGCGCGGCAACGCGGATTTCAAAGATCGAAAAGCTGATCGAGGACTGCCAACTCGGCATTCACGACATTTCCAGAACAGAGCTTGATGCCGCAAGCGGACTGCCGCGCTTTAACATGCCGCTGGAGCTTGGATTGTTTTTGGGCGCCAAGCGATATGGCGATGCCGTGCAGCGGCAGAAGAAGTGCCTCGTTCTGGACGTGGAGCGCTACCGCTTCCAGCGCTTTATGTCAGATATTGCCGGTCAGGATATTGAAGCGCATGGCGGGCAGATTGGCGAAATCATCAACCGCGTCCGGGCCTTCCTCAACAGCGCCTCAAGAGGCGCGCCTCTGGCCGGCCCGGCGAACATTCAGGCGGACTATGCCGTGTTTCAGGAAAGGCTGGAAGAACTTTGCCGCGAGCTGGCGCTGCGGCCGGACGAGCTGGAATTCAAGGATTTTGCTTGGGCGGCGGCGGAATTTGTCGCGGTTGGAAATCAAGAGCGGACGTAACTTGTGACGAACCGGCCCGGCTGCGGCCCTCATTGCCAGTAGTGCGCAGACTTTGCCTACTTCAGTGAATTTGCCCAGTGGGCCGTTCTGTGAAGATCAGGATCACGCGGTGCGCATCAAGCCCTGGGCTTAACCGCCCATTCACCATGCCGGCGCATGAAGTATCCGTAACTTGCCGAAAAGCCGCCTTCTTGAGAGAATCGCGGCAGTTCAAACCGGGGTTCCATCATGCTTTCCCGCCGCTCATTCGCCCTCTCGCTAGCAGCCTTCACTCTTCTGCCTGCCCTTGCCGAGGCGCGGGAGCGGGGGGAGCTGTTGCGCAGCATCAGCGAGAGGCGGAAGGGCGGGGCGCAGGCGGAGCGGGGCGGAAAGCGCGGGGCAAAGGCCCTGTCACTTTCAGTTACGGCCCTGCAAAGCTTGACATTTATGCGCCGGACGGGGCGCGGAACCTGCCGGTTGTGATGTTTGTGCATGGCGGCGGGTGGGACAAGGGCAACCGCAAATATGTGCAGAAAAAGCCGGATTATCTGACCGGCAAGGGCTATGTGTTCGTCTCCATCGACTACCGGCTGCTTCCCGACACGCAGGTCGCCGATCAGGCCAAGGATGTGGAGGCGGCCTTTGCTTATGTGCGCAGGAACATCGTCTTGTATGGC
>JANMMM010000144.1:0-6530 GCA_031373225.1 Phyllobacteriaceae bacterium
GCCGCGTCAGGCGGCCGTCATAAAGGCTCGCAAAAATTCGTCACAGTGAGTCAAATGGTGTGATTTGACGAGAACCGGAGCGGAATGGACTTCAGGTCCATGAGCACCGGAAGCGCAGACAAATTGCACCAGTTGGCCGCGGAAGCGGATTTTTACCGCAGTTTGCCGCTTGCGTGCGCCAGCATTGTGTACACCTTGCCCGTATCGGACGTGAGGTACGTCTGCGTCATGATCTGGTCGCGGTCGTTGCGGGCGACGTCTTGCAGCAGGCGTTCGAAATCATCGACATAGCGGTCGACAGCCTGTCGGAACTCGCCGTCGGTCTGGTACTTGCGGCGGATTTCGTCGAATGTCTGCTGGCCTTTGATCGTGTAGAGGCGGCGGGTGAAGACGTTGCGCTCACCACGGCGGTAGCGGTCCCACAGCTCGACCGAGGCATTGTGGTCAATGGCGCGGGCGATATCCACTGAGAGTGAATTGAGCGATTCAACCACATGCAGCGGCGGGCGGGCCTCGACCGGCTTCGGCGCTTCTTCTTCCGTCGAGGCGCGGCGCAATAGGTCCGACACCCAGCCGGTCTGCTTGGCGGCGACAGGTTCGCGCGCCGGGGCAGGCTGCGGAGCGGGGCGCGGCTGCGTCACTGCGCCGGCGTCGATTGTGCCGCGCAGCGCCGGGGCAGGAGCTTGGCTCGGCTGTGGCGCGATAGGGCGCATGGTCGGCGGCACGGGCAGCGAGACGGGGCGCTGCTCTGAGGCGGCGGGCGCGGCGTCATACATGCGGCCGGTTTTGGCGACGATGTCAGACAATTCCTTCAGCGCGTTGATCTGCTCGGACACGGCGCGGCGCATCTTGGAGGTGGATTCGCGGGTTTCCTCCGGCAGTTCGAGCACGCCGCGCTTCAGCTCATTGCGCGTCGCCTCAAGCTCGGTGCGAATCGAGCCGGCGGTGCGGCGCATTTCTTCGGTGGCTTCCGCAAAGCGCCCGGCGGCCTGATCGACGACTTCCGAGACGGTGGCGCGGATTTTCTCGGAGGAGTCAACCGAGCGCGTTTCCACACGCTCGAAGGCGGAGGTGACCAGCGTCTCAAACGAGCGCAGCGTTGTTTCGATCTCTTCCGACTTCTTCACCAGCCCGATGGCGAGGTTTTCCAGCGAGGCCTGGCGGTCTTCCAAAGTGGTGGAGAGGCTCGCCTGCGCCGCGTTCAACAGGTCCGAAGCCGAGGCGAGCACGCGGCCATGCTCGTCGAAGCGGCTGGCGATGGAGGCGACTTCCTTGAGCGTCTGCGAGGAAATGTCGGTGAGGCGGTGGACATTGGTTTCAAGAATGCGGTTTGCCGTGGCGATGCCGCCAGTGGCCTTTTCGGCGTGCTCGGACAGATTGGCCGAGTTTGCCGCCAGCGACGCGGAGGATTCGGCAATGCGCTGGTCAACGCTGCTAAGGTTGCGCGTCGCCAGCTCGATCAGCTCGCTCAAATTCATGTTGGAGGCGGACAGGCGCCCGATCAGATCGGTGACGCCGGTGTCGAGCTCGGTGCGGGCGCTTTCCATCGCCGCGAGCGTCTCGGACGTGCGGCTCGCCAACGCTTGCACCAGCGCGGAATTTTCCCGGCGCAGGCGTTCGCTGGCGGCTTTGGTCGCCTCTTCCAGCTGCGCGGCGGCGGTGATGCCGCTCTCGGCCATCCGGTCAACGATCGGCAGCGCCGTCTCTTCCATGAAGCGTGACAGTTCGCGGGTGCGGTCATCCAGCATGGTCGAGAGCGAGGCGGTGCGCTGGTCGAACGTCAGCGCTGCGGAGTCCACCTGTTCGGCAATGCGCTCATTCAGTGACGACAAGCTGCCCACAGAGGAAGCAACGCTTGACGCCAGGCGCCGTTCGGCGTCGCTGGCGCGGTCGTGAATCATGCCCGTGAGCGAGGCGGTGCGCTGCTCGAATGCCAGCGCGGCGGAATCGGCCTGCTCTGAAATGCGCTCATTCAGGGTGGCCAGGCTTCCGACGGAAGAAGCGACGCTCGACGCTAGGCGGCGCTCGACATCGCCGGCGCGTTCGTCAATCATGCCGGTGAGCGATGCCGTGCGCTGCTCAAATGCCTGTGCGGCGTTGTCCGCCTGTTCGGAAATGCGCTCGTTCAGCGTCGACAGGCTGCCGACAGAGGAGGCGACCGAGGCTGTGAGGCGGCGCTCGACATCGCTGGCGCGCGCGTCCAGCTCTGCGGAGACTTGGTGAACCCGGGCCATGATGCGCTGATCGGCTTCGTCGAGCGCGCTGATGACGCCTTCCGAATGTCCGGCAAACGACTGCGCGGCGTCGGCGGCGCGGTTGCCCAGCCGCTCGTCCACCTGGCCAAGCGCCGACAGAATCCCTTCGGCATGGTCCTGCAAAGTGCGGGCGGACTGCGCGGTGCGCATCATGATTTTTTCGTCCTGTGCATCGAAAGCGCCGGACAGCGCCTGGGCGCGGGCGCCGAGTTTTTCTTCGGTGTCGGCGAGGCGGGAATCTATTCTGGCGACGAAGTCGGCGCTCTGCTGCTCGATAATGCCGCTGGCGCGGGCAGCCTCCGCAGACAGATCATCGGCCGCCTCGCGCACCTTGTCGCGCAGCGTGAGCGCGACGGTGCCCGCGCTCTGCTCCAGCGCCTTGCGGACAGCCTCGACACCCATTTCAAGCGCACGGCGCATGGTTGACGTGCGCTCTTCAATGGCGCCGGTCTGATCGCCAAACGCCACTTCAATCTTTTCGATCTCGGAACGCAGCACATTTTCCATGTCGATGCGCGAGGCGGAAATCCGGTCGAGGTCGTCAGTGATGGCGGAGGTGAACGAGCGCCGCGCTTCGTCGAGCGTTCCGAACAGCGAGACGCGGCGGCTTTCGATGACCTGATCAAGATTGTCCGTGAAACCAGCAAAGTTCTCGGACATTCCATCCTTGGCGCGGATGATAATGTCTTCCGTGCGGGCGAGATTGGCTTCGATGCTGTTGCGCGCCGATTCAAGGCTGGCGGTGAATGAGGACTCCTTGTCATCAAGAAGCTGGCCGAGACCGCCATTGAAGGCCGCAAAGCCGCTCTGCAGGTCTTCGGATGTGCGGGTCAGGAGGTTCTCTGTGCGCGACAGATCGATTTCAAGGCTGGTCTTGGCTTCGGCAAAGGTCTTGTCGAATGAGTCCTGGCGGGCTTCGAGAATGTTGCTGACTGTGCCAGCGAACATCTCGACCTTGTCGCCAAGCGCGGTTCCTGCGTCATCAAACAGCGCCTCGGTGCGCGACAGATCAGCGATCAGCCGACCCTGGGCGCTGTCGAGCGAACGCTCCAGCGACGAGCGCTTGGCTTCGATGACCGATCCCAAATCATCAGAGAAACCACCGATCGTCTCGCGCAGATCAGTGCTTGCGCCGCGCAGAATTTCCTCCGCGCGCGCCATGTCGGACTCCAGTCCGGCCCTCGCGCCATTAAGCGACGTCTCAAACACCGAGCGCCGGGTTTCATATACCGAGTCAAATGTCGAGGTGAACGCATTGAGATTGCTGCTGATTCCAGCGCTGGTGCCGGAAAGCAGCTCTTCAACGCGGGCGAGATCTGTCTGTATCGTGTCACGCGCATTGTTGACAGAGACTTCAAACGTTGCACGCCGCGCGTCGAGCATCGAGCCGAGGTCGCTGGAGAAGGCGCCGAGACCGGATTTCAGCGCGCTTTGCGTGTTGGAAAGCAGCTGCTGCGTCGATTCATGGCCGTCGCTGACCGTTCTGGTAATGTCGGTTATGCGCTCTTCCAGCACTTTGCGCAGTTCTTCGGTCTGCTCGATCAGGCTGCCCTGAATGCCGACACGGGTTTCTGCCAGAAGCGCCAGGCTCTTTTCCTGACCGTCGGCGAAGGTGCGGGAAATGTCCTTCGAACGCTCGAGCAGCGTCTCGTTGATCATGCGGGCGCGCGTGTCGAGCGCCGCGTTCAGCCGCTCCGTGCCATTGTCCAGCGCCTGGGCGCGGGTTTCAAACTCGGAGATCAGCGCCTTGCCGCGGGTGACGACGGCGTTTTCCAGCGTCGAGATGCGGCTGTTGATTTCACCGGTCAGGTTTTCAGTGGACGAGTTGACCAGCGCCAGGACTTCATTGGCGCCGCCGTGCAGCACGTCGTTCAGATTTGTCGTCACAGTGTTCAGCTGGCTAACGATCAAGTCGGACCGCTCGGCGATCCGGTCGGAGAATGTCTGGGTGGCGCCGTTGAACAGGCCGACTATGGCCTGCTCGCGGCTGTCGAATGTGCCGGCGAGCGCGCGGGTCAGGAACTCGGCCTGGTCGTTCAGCTTGGCGATCCGCCCGTCAACCAGCGTCGCGAAGGCCTCGCCGGAGGTGGACATGCGCGCGGCGATGTCGTCCGACCGGGTGTCGATGGCGCCGTGGATCGCGCCGCCGCTCTGGTTGATGCGCTCGACCAGCGTTTCGCCCGACTGGTTGATCGCCATGGTCAGCTGGGTCGATGTGTTCATCACATTATTGTGGATGAGGTCGCTTGCGGCGGACAGCTCGTCGCGCAGCAGCTCATGCGCGCTGGAGATCGAGGCGCGGACGCGGTCTGCATGGGAGATGATCGAATCGCGCTCATGGCCGAGCTCTTCGACCAGCGAGCGGATGCGCACTTCATTGTCGGTGTAGGCGCGCTCGATCTCAGTGACCTCGCTGTGCACCAAGGTTTCGAGCTCGGCGGCGCGGGCAAGCGTGCGTTCGATGCCCTCGCTCATGGCGGCGACTTCTCGGCGCACGGCCTGGCCGACCGTCATGACACGCTCCTGGCCGACGGTTTCGGGCTCGACCAGACGGAAGGCGGCCTCGGCCATGGTCTGGGCGGCGATGCGCAGCTCCTGCGACCGGCGGACCATAATGGCGAAGGCCCAGAACAGGACGACCGGGAAAACCAGCCCGGCAATGACGGTCGCGCCGGCCGGGGTGCCGATGAAGCGCTGGAGGAGGGGCAGGTTTGTGATGGCCGCGCCATAGAAGGAGTAGGCAAGCGCGGCGCCGCCGGCAAGCCAGCCGAGGCTGAGCAGGCCCGTCAGCCAGAAAATGGTGCGCGGCAAGCGGCGGTTAAGATTGCGCAGCGAGCGGGCATGGTCGCGCAGGCTGTCATCGTTGGCGGGCTTGGGAACTGGGGTTCCGGCGAGCGGCTCGCGGATGGCAGGGCGCTGGACCGGCCTTTGTGCGGCGGCAATGTCAGCTGCCGGCGACGCGGCATCAGGTTTTGAATTGGATGCGGATGACTTTTTGCCTGGCCCGGCGTTTGCCGCTTCCGGCATTGCCGCATCCTTGTGCTCGGCCTGCAGCTCTCTGGTCGCTTTGGAAATCTGGGTTTCCAAATCCTCTATCGACAGGTCGAGGTTGATGTCGGCCTCGGACAAATTGTCCGCAAGCGCCTTTTCGAGGGCATCACCGACGTCGGCATCGATCTTTTCTGGTGTCGTTTTACGCGCCATAACAGAAGCCATTCTTACCAATAAGAAAGGCTGTCTCCGCAGGCCGCACACCCGAAAAACACCTTTCATCCCATTGTGCATGGTAAATGCACGGGCGGGGAATGCAAACAGCAAAGTTGGGGAATGCTTAAAAGTTTAAATAGAAGGTTAATTTTTGTGTGGGAAAACGCTTGTCAAATGGATGCCCGGAGATGGGCGCCGCCAGTTGCCGCTCAGCATACCGGGCGCGCAGTCTGCCGGTGATGTTCCGCTTCGGCCTCATGACCTGTTTCTGCGGCAACCGGGTCGGCAGACGCCGTGCGCCTTGGGGTTGCGCCAGGCCTGCCTATTCCCCGTGGGAACTTAGCCGTCCCGATCAACCGCGCGCCCTTCTCAGCCGGGGTCAGGATGAGGGTTAACAATTCTTTCGCGGCGATGCTGACGGAAACTTCGTCCTGCCGTCTGATATCGCTGTGGCCCGGTGGTTTCCGCTTCAGGCGCCGGGCATATTGTGGCGCGATCTTCGCGGACCGGCAGCGCATGGTCTCGTATGGAGCGGCGACGCCATGCCCGACACTCTATCTTTCCCGACCGCCGGTGAGCGCGACGACGCCCAATGCGGGCCTATTTCTTGGCTTTCGTTCTGATGAACGCGCAAAGCTTTCGGTTGACGCTCTCTTCATTCAGAAGCGCGGCAGCTTCGGCATTGCCTGACCATGTTGCCTTGGCAACCTTTGCAATTTCTGCTTGGTCAAAAGTTATTGTGAGGCCCGCGCCGCCGGGCTTGCCCGGCGCTTTGGCTGATTTGAATTCAAATGTGCCAGTTATTGGGCAGCTCTTTCCAGTAATTTTAACTGTGCCTGTAAAAGTGCCAGCGACAATCCCCAAATCTCCATTGACCACTATCGTGCATCCGCCGGGAGTTGTGAGCGTGTAGTCTTTGAGAACCTTATACGGTGCGGGCTGCGGCATCTGCTCCTCCTGATCCAATATCCCCCAGGCAGCCATCTAGCTCCCGCCAATGTCTTCACAGACTGGAGAATTTGGCCGGCAAACCTGAGTAGTTACTCGTTTATTGCCGCTGCAAATTGG
>JANMMM010000151.1:0-23779 GCA_031373225.1 Phyllobacteriaceae bacterium
TCGAGATGCTGCAACGGTCGCTCGAAGCGCTCGACCCCCACGACTTCTTGAAATCAAAGCCCGATCTCTGGCTATATTTCTATGAAGATTTCCTCGCCGCCTATGACCCCAAGCTGCGCAAGGATTATGGCGTCTACTACACCCCCCGCGAGGTCGTGGAATTGCAGGTTCGGCTTGCAAGTGAGCTGCTGGAAAAGCGGTTCGGCAAGAAACTGGGCTTTGCCGACGATGGTGTGGTGTTTCTGGACCCCGCCGTGGGCACTGGCACCTATCCTGTCGCGGCGGTGAAGCACGGGCTGGAAAAGGTCCGAGCCCGATCTGGCCCTGGCGCTGTGCCTGCGCGCGCCCGCCAGATGGCCGAAAACATGCATGGGTTTGAGGTGCTGGTCGGCCCCTATGCCGTTGCCCATCTACGGCTGACGCAGGCGCTGGAAGGAGCGATGAACGATGCCAAGGCCGCTATAGGCGACCCGGAGGAAAAGCTCGCCAAGCGGCTGAACATCTACCTAGCCGATACGCTGGAAAGCCCGAATGCCGCCCCGCCGGGCGGTCTGACGCTGACCTATCGCGCCCTGACGGCAGAACATGAGGCCGCTCGCAAGGTTAAGCAGGGCGGGGACATCTTGGTGTGTCTCGGGAATCCTCCCTATGACCGGCAGAACATCGAAGAAGACGACACAACCACACAGCGCAAAGGTGGCTGGGTTCGGTTCGGCGACCAAGGCGCACAAGGGAAATTCTTAACGGGAACGGATACTATCGAGAATACAAAGCAGCGACCAATTTTTCAAGACTTCACTGAGCCAGCGACAAAAATCGGAGCCGGTCTTCATCTGAAGAACCTCTATAACGACTATGTTTATTTCTGGCGCTGGGCGTTATGGCGGCTGTTCGAACAGCAGACATCGGGCGGGATCGTTACCTTCATCACCGCATCCAGCTATTTGGCCGGGCCGGGCTTCGTGGGGGTCCGCGAGGTGATGCGGCGCACGTTCGACGATCTTTGGATAATCGATCTTGGCGGCGATAATCTTGGAACCCGCAAGACGCCGAACGTGTTCAACATTCAGACTCCAGTGGCCATCGCAATCGGGGTTCGCGCGGCCCAGCCGTCGCCGGACAAACCCGCCAAGGTTCGCTATGCGAAAATCGACGGAACGACGCGAGACGATAAGCTGACCCAACTAGATGCCGTCGTGGATTTTGCCGGCCTCGCTTGGCGCGACTGCTCGGTCGACTGGCACAGTTCTTTCCTACCGAAAGGTAAGGGCGATTTTTTTCTGTGGCCTTCGATAATCGACTTATTCCCATACCAGCGAAGTGGGTCGAAGTTTGGACGGCCTTGGCCGATTGGGGAGACACAAGGTCTTATTCAGCACCGTTGGAAGGAAATGCTCGCTAAAACAGGCGCAGACCGAGCGAAACTATTCAAGAATAACAAGTATCGAAAAATCGAACGTCAATATCACGATCATATGGCAGGAAACTTGCTCCCCACTTTGGATAGTTTAAGTGCAGACGTTCCGGCACCAAAAATAACTCAGTATCTATACAGATCATTTGATCGCCAGTTTGCTATCGAAGACATTCGGTTCAACGACCGGATGGGTGAAGTTCTCTGGCGGCTACAGAGCGAAACCCAGATATATCTGTTCACAATGTCTACGAAGGTTTTGGGAAGCGGGCCGGGTATCGGCGTCTCTGCATGTGTGCCGGATATCGACGTTTTCTGTGGTCGCGGCGGCAAAGATATAATCCCCCTATATCGTGATGCCGCCGGAACCGAACCGAACGTGACTGCCGGGCTGCTGGCGGCGCTTGGCAAGGAATATGGTTCCATCCCCTCGGCAGAAAACCTTGCAGCCTATGTCTATGCGCTGCTCGGGGGCCAGTCATATACCAAGCGTTTCTGGAACGAGCTTGAAACCCCCGGCCCGCGCGTTCCGATGACGAAGGACGGTGCGATTTTTGTGGATGCGGTAAAGCTGGGGCGCAAGCTGATCTGGCTGCACACCTATGCCGCGCGGTTCCAAGACGCGAACCAAGGCGACGAAGTGCCGAACGGCAAGGCCACGACGATCAAGGGCGTGTCGTCTGCCCCGGCGCAATATCCCGCCGAATATGCCTATGACCCAGCTAAGCGCGAAATCACGGTCGGTGATGGCCGGTTCGGGCACGTCGCGCCCGAAGTCTGGGATTTTGAAGTGTCAGGCCTCAAGGTCGTGCAGTCTTGGCTCGGCTATCGGATGAAAAAGCGCGCGGGCAAGAAATCGTCGCCACTGGACGAAATCCGCCCCGAACGCTGGACCGCGCGGATGAGCGATGAATTTCTGGAATTGCTTTGGGTTTTGGAAGCGACCGTTGCGATGGAACCCGATCTGGCGGCTGCACTTGACAAAGTCGTGTCTGGCCTCTGTTTCGCCGCCAGCGACCTGCCGCAGCCAACCGCCGTAGAACGCAAAGCCCCCGGCGCGACAAGCGATGTCGGGGACCTGTTTGCCATGATTGAGGATGAGGACGCCGATGGAGATGACGGCGACGACGACTGATTACTCCGCCGCCATCGCAATCGGCACCCGGGGCCGTGCCGGGATTGGCGGCGAATTACGGCGATGGTTCAATCACGGTGCGAATTGCGAAAATCGGAGACAGCGAATCGGTGGCAGTTACCGAACTTTGCATCTTTCAGATTCCACGCCCGCTTCCGTGGCTTCAAGCCTAAGCAACGCCCCTGTTTTAAGCCAACCGGCAGATTTCTATAACTCACTTTCCACGGAGTTTATGAGTTATAGAAAGCCGTTCTATCGCTCACGGCGCGGACACGGGAAAGCTCGGGGACAGTTTACTTAGCGTGTGTTCCATCGTTGCCAAAATGCCAGCTGACGGAACAGGCTAAGTAAACTGTCCCCGATCTTGCGCACCTGTGCCAAGCGCCTGCGCCTCGCCTCACGCAAAGCCGCCGCTTGACGATATCGCCGCCATGTCGCGCGCGCCATGCAGGCAATCTGGCGTTCAGTCCGCATCTGCGCTATTCTGCCCGCCCGAGGAACTTCCATCATGCCCAGCCGCCTGTCACGCATCACAACCAGCCCCGATATCTGCGGTGGCAGGCCGCGCATCGCCAATACGCGCATGCGCGTGTCGGACGTGCTGGACCTGCTTGCGGCGGGCGAGGCGCGCGCGGACATTTTGGCCGATTACCCCTATCTTGCCGACGAAGACATCACGGCGGCGCTGGAATATGCCGCCGCCGCGCACCGCGTCATCGCGGCTGAGTGATGCGTTTTCTGGTCGACGCGCAGCTGCCACCCGTCTTGGCGCGCTGGATCGCGAAGAGGGGACACGAGGCGCGGCACGTCGCAGCATCATGCCGGTGATTGCGGCGGCAGCGTCAATCGCTCAGTCTGGTCTTCTGCAGCCCTGTGCTTGGTTCTGTACCCGCTCTGCTCTTGGCCTGTGAGGCATGGATTCCGGGTTCCGCTTCGCGGCCCCGGAATGACGAAAACGCGGGGAGGATTTTGGCAGTTTCAACGGTTCATGATTGTCATGAACGCCCCACCCATTCGTCATTCCGGACGGCGCAGCCGATCCGGAATCCATGCCTGAATGGTCAAGAAGATGGGCGGGCGCAGAAGAGCTATTAGCTCGCTCAGGCAATGGCGCGGCACCGAGCAGAGGGCAAGCCGTCTCCCTCTCACTCCCCCCTTACCTCGCCCCCCGCCACCTCAAAAAACCCCGCCCTCTCCCCCAGCCCGTCAAACAGCGCCCGTTCCGTCCCGGTCATAAACGCCTGCGCCCCAATATCGTCGATGATGGAAAACAGCGCTTCGCGGCGGCCCCGGTCGAGATGGGCGGCGATTTCGTCCAATAGAAGGATCGGCGGCGCGCCGGTCATTTGGGCGGTAAGGCGCGCGTGGGAGAGGACGATGCCGATGAGCAGCGCCTTCTGTTCGCCGGTGGAGGACAGGGCGGCATCCATCTGTTTCGGCGCGTGGCGCACCAGAAGATCGGCGCGGTGCGGGCCTTCCAGCGCCCTTCCGGCGGCGCGGTCGAGGGCGCGGCTGTTGCGCAGCGCGGCGCGCCAGGATTCTTCCAGCTCGACGGCGGAGGCGCTGGCGAGCCGCTCTTCCAGCGCGCCTTCGAGCGTGAGATCTGCGCGCGGGAAGGGACTGTCGGCCGGCAGCAGCGCCATCATGCCGGTGATGAGGTGGACGAGCTCGGCCCGCGCGGCGGCGATGGCGACGCCCAGCTCGGCCATCTGCGCCTCGATCGCGTCAAACCAGCGCGGATCGTCGCGCCCCTCCTCGAACAATCTGTTGCGGGCGCGCATGCTCTTTTCATAGTCGAGCACTCTGGTCCCGTGACTTGGGTCAATGGCCAGCACCAGCCGGTCGAGAAAACGGCGCCGGTCTGCGGACGGGCCGGAAAACAGCCCGTCCATCTGCGGCGTGATCCAGACGATTCGCAGATATTCAAGGAACGCGTCGGCATTTTTCGCGGGCGCGCCATTGACCCGCAGCCGCCGCGTCGCCTCCAGCCCGCCGCCCTCCGCGCCGTTGCCGGTGCCGAGCGAGACTTCGCCGTCTTCGGTCACAAGGTCCGCATGCACGGCAAAGCCGTTCTGCGCCCCGGCGCGCACCATGTCGGCATAGTTCGCCCGCCGCATCCCGCGCCCGGGCGAGAGGAGCGAAATGGCCTCAAGCAGATTGGTCTTCCCCGCCCCGTTCTCGCCGGTGAACACGGCATGGCGCGGCGCGAAGGAGAGCGCGGCGTGCGCGTAGTTGCGGAAGTCGTGGAGCTTCAGGCCGGAGAGGTGGAGCTTGGGAACGGGTGTTTCCATGCGCGGCTAGCGGGGCGCGGCGCGGTAAGTGGTGGCCACTCTTGGCCCCGTCATTCCGGGGCCGCGCAAGCCGAACCCGGAATCCAGAGCCGTGAAGGTGCAGAACTTGGCTCCGCCTTTGTTTCGCCACCCGCTCTCCGAGACAAACGTCCGGCGACAATCACCGCCGTCGCCACTCTGGATTCCGGGTTCGGCTGCGCCGCCCCGGAATGACGGGCTGACAGGAGACTTCACCAAGCAAACCATATCAACCCGCAATTTCCAAAAACGCAGGCCGCTACACCCGCATCGGCATCAGCACATACAGCGCATTCTCGTCCGCCGAGTCGCGGATCAGCGTCGGCGAGCCAGAATCGGCCAGCATGAAAATGGCGTCCGTGCCCGAAAGCTGGCTGGTGATGTCGAGGAGATATTTGGCGTTGAAGCCGATATCGACCTGCTCGGAATCATAGTTGGCCGCGACCTCTTCGGTGGCGCTGCCGGAATCCGGATTGTTGACTGTCAAGACCACGCCGCCCTCGGACACCGCGAGCTTCACCGCGCGGCCGCGTTCGGACGAGATGGTCGAGACGCGGTCGACGGCCTGCGCGAAGCTCTGCCGGTCAATGGTCAGCTTCTTGTCATTGCCGGTCGGGATCACGCGCTGATAATCCGGGAACGTGCCGTCAATCAGCTTGGAGGTGAGGACCACCGAGCCGATAGTGAGGCGGATTTTGGCGTCGGACAGTTCGACCTTGACGGAAGCCTCCGGGTCCTCGATCAGCTTCTGAATTTCGCTCACCGTCTTCCTTGGCACAATGATGCCGGGCATGCCCTCTGAACCCGCCGGCGCGTCATATTCGGCGCGCGCCAACCGGTGGCCGTCGGTGGCGACAGAGCGGATTTTCATCGTGCCGCCGACGTCAATCGCATGCAAATAGATGCCGTTGAGGTAGTAGCGCGTCTCCTCGTTGGAGATGGCGAACTGCGTCTTGTCGATCAGGCCCTTGAGATGTGCGGCGGGAATGCTGAAAGTGTGCGTGAACGTGCCGGAGGTCAGCTCGGGAAAATCCGACTGCTGCAGGCATTGCAGGCGGAAATTCGAGCGGCCCGAGACGACGCTCATCGAGGTGTTGTCGGCGTTCACCGACAGGCTGACCTCGCCGCCGTCCGGCAGCTTGCGCACAATGTCATAGAGGAGATGCGCCGGCACAGTGGTGGCGCCGCCGCGCTCGACCATGGCGGGGGTGGATTCATTTATCTCAAGGTCAAGATCGGTCGCCTTCATCTCCAGGCTGGCGCCGTCCGCGCGTAAGAGGACATTCGAGAGGATCGGAATCGTGTTGCGCCGCTCAACGACGCGGTGGACGTGGTTCAGGCTTTTCAGGAGATTGGCGCGTTCAATGGTGACCTGCATGATCGGAAACTTTCAAAAACCGGACTTTTTACACTTCGTTAACCGGAACTTTGCCCGATTCCCATGCGCCAAAGCAAGCGGCATCTCGCGTGAGACGCCGCTGCCAACAGCCTATTGCTGATCTTGAATGAGGCGCTTGAGGATTTCGAGCTCCTGGCTGAGCTTGGCGTCCTTGCTCTGCTCGCCCTCGATCTTGCGCACGGCGTGCAAAACCGTCGTGTGATCCCGCCCGCCGAAGCGCCGTCCAATTTCCGGCAGCGAGCGCGGCGTCAGGGTTTTAGCCAGATACATCGCCACCTGGCGCGGCCGCACAATGGTGCGGGTGCGGCGGTTGGACAAAAGATCCGAGCGGGGCACATTGAAATGCCGCGCCACGATCCGTTGAATGTCTTCGACCCGCACCCGTTTCGGCTCGCCCTGGCGCACCAGATGCGCCAGAATCTCGTCAATCCGCTCAATCGACAGGTCCGGCTCAAACGTGCGGCGGAACAGGACCTGGTTGAAAGCGCCTTCCAAATCCCGCCCGGTGCCCGTGACGGTGTTGGCGATGTGCTGGAGAACCGCATCTGGAATTTTGACCGAACTGTCCTCAGCCTGCGCCGCCGCGAGCCGCGTCTTCAATATGTCGAGCCGCATTGCATAGTCCGGCGCGAGGATTTCGAGCGATACCCCGCCCTGCAGCCGCGAGCGCACCCGCGCGTCCAGTGATTCCAGCTCCGCCGGCGGCCTGTCCGCCGCGACGACGACCTGCTTGGCGCTGTCGATCAACAGGTTGAGCAGATGGCAGAACTCGTTTTGAATGCTTTTTCCCTGCAGAAACTGCATGTCGTCAATGATGAGAAGATCAATGTCGCGCAGCTGCTCTTTAAAGGTCAGCGCGCTGTTGTCGCGGATTGCGGTCGCAAACCGCCACATGAAATATTCGGCGGTCAGATATACGACGCGGTGGGCAGGGTTTCGCGCAATCGCCTCAGCGGCGACTGCCTGCAATATATGGGTTTTGCCCAATCCGACCGAGGCATGGATGAACAGCGGATTGAAGCGCACCGCGCCCATGCCGGATTCGGCGACGGTGCGCGCAGCGGCGTGGGCGACGCGGTTTGAATTGCCCTCGACAAAGCTGGCGAATGTGTAGCGCGCGTCAAGTGAGGAGCCGATCACATTTGACGGCGCTTCGGCGGATGCCGGCAAAATGCCGCGCCGGTCACGGCTGCCGAAACTCTCAGACGCCGACTTGAGGCGTGCCTGCGGCTCAATCATGGGTTCGGCGGCGATCTGCTCCGTGACCTGCCGGATGGCGGAGCGGACCACGATCTCAACTTTCAGCAGCGCCGGGTTCTCCTCGCGCCAGAGCTCGCCGATCAGGGCCAGATAATGATTGTTGATCCAAGCCCGCAGGAAAGGCGTCGGCACCGACAGCCGCGCCACGCTCTTGCTCGTCTCCACCAGTTTCAGGCGGCCAAACCAGGATGAAAAAACCTCGGCCCCCAAGCGCGATTTCAGTTTCAGCATCACCCGCTCAAAAGCGGTGTGCGCCTCTGCAATGTTCATTTTGAATACCTTCTCTGCGGCATCATTTTCTTTTTCCGGCGCAGACGCAGCCATGTCGGCCGCGCTCAACGTCAATTCACTCGTTGCACGCATAGAACTCGTTTCACTCTCATTTCAGGCGGCCTTGCGGCCCAAGTCATAACTCGCAAATCAGCCCGGCGGTTAATCCGCCTGCCGTCGCAAGGATTCCAAGAGTCGGGTCTTCGGCGGCCAAAGCTTCGCCGACACGAAAAAATCAGTGATTTTCCCGCCTGTCATTTCATATCTGCCGGCATGTCCCGACCCCACTCGATAAAGGTATTAGCGACATCGCGGCGTTGGCGACAAGGGCATTTTAACCGTTTGTCGGGGGCTGATGCAGGCGTGTCACAAATGCTTTGGGGGGCGGACGATGGCGCCGCCGGTTAAGTATTGGGGATTCAAAGCATTTTTTCGGACGCCGATTGAAATCCGCCGCAGCGGCAGCCGGCAAAGAAAAAAATAATAATAATTGCTTGACTCGCAGTTTGGCGCAGAGGCCCTCGGGCGGTCTTGACACTCCATTTATAACCTCGTGTAAGTATCTGAAAAACATGACGATTTTTTTTCGTTGCAAAGCCTGTGAGTCCCACCTTTGACTCCCGGAAAAAGTGGGAATTGTACCCCGCCCAGTGTATGGGCGCATTAGACTAAAGTTGAATAAGACAACAAAAAACCCGGCGCAAAGGCCGGGTTTTTCGAAAAAATATCTGACTTTAGGCGGTCAGTTTATTAACCCGCAGTGCGAGGCGAGAAACTTTGCGCGACGCAGTGCTCTTGTGCATCACGCCTTTTTGCGCAGCGCGCATCAATTCAGGCTGAGCCGCCAGAAGCGCGGCTTCGGCATTGGCCTTGACGCCGCCTGTGATAGCCTCTTCCACCTTGCGCAGGAAGGTGCGCACGCGCGAACGGCGCGACTTGTTGACTTCCGTGCGCGCGGCGATCTTGCGGGTGGCTTTCTTGGCGGATGACGTGTTGGCCATATGTGTCTCTCTGTAGGGCTTTGGCGGCGCTTGGCGCAAAAATAAACAGGCGACCTGTTAAGGTCGTCGAACTTGGTGGCTGCATAGGGGAAGTTTTCTGTTCCGTCAACGCGGATTCTGCTGCGCGGAGCGCTTTGCAAAAGCCCTTGCATGCGGGCGGAAATTGTTATACGGTTAGTTATAACATTGGAGCGCGCGCCATGAACACCGTTGTCCGCAAGATTGGCAATTCTGAGGGTATTATTGTGCCGAAGGAATTGCTGAGCAAATTGAATCTCAGGGCTGGAGACAAAGTCGATTTGCTGGAAACGCCGAGCGGCTTCACAGTGCAGCCGGCAAGCGCGGACTTCGAGCGCCAGATGAAAATTGCTGACGGCTTTATGGACCGCTATCGCGTCGCGCTTGAGAAACTGGCGAAATGAGCTGGAACTTCCTTGAGCGGGAGATAGTGGAGGAGTTTCACAGACGACAGCTGAAAATTCACGGCGGCAGCCCCGGCCTGAGGGATCCGAATGCCCTTGAGTCTGCGCTTGACCGTCCGAAGAACAAGGCCGCCTATGGTGAACCCGACGTTTTTGAGCTTGCCGCCGCTTATCTCTTCGGCATCGCGCGCAACCATCCATTCGTCGATGGCAATAAGCGCACGGCAATGGTCACCGCCGGTGTTTTTTTGGAAGACAACGGCCAGCTGCTGACTGCGGACAATGCCACCGTCGCCGCCTTTGTTCTCGCCGTAGCCGCCGGAGAAATCATCGAAGACGGCGCTGCGGCGTTTTTCCGCGATCATTGCGCGGCGGTGTGATGCGGCAATCTCACTTCTGACACGCCGGGCAGTAAAAGCTCGACCGCCCGCTCTGCGCGATCCGGCTGACAGTCCCCTTGCACCCCGCCTTCCGGCAACTTTCGCCCTCCCGGTCATAGACCGAGAATGAATGCTGGAAATAGCCAAGCGAGCCGTCGGTCTGAATGTGGTCGCGCAAAGACGAGCCTCCCGCCTCGATGGCCTCAGCGATCACTTCTCTTATGTCGCTCGCAAGCTGTTCAGCATGTTTCGTGCCGCTGATTGTTCTTGAGGCGCGTTCAGGCGAAAGACCGGCGCGCCACAGCGCCTCACACACATAGATGTTGCCGAGTCCGGCGATAAGCCTTTGGTCCAAAAGTGCGCTTTTCAAGGGCGCTGCTTTTTTGGCAAACAGATCTGAAATGAGCGCGCCGGACAGCTCATTGCCGACAGGCTCGACGCCCAGCCCTTGCAGAAACCTGTTGTCAATCAGTCCGCCAGGCTCAATCAGGTCCATGAAGCCAAACCGCCTCGGGTCATTATAGATGACGTGGCACTCCTCGCCGCCGGGGGCCGACAGGCTCAAGACCACATGGTCGTGCGCAGCCAATTTGCCGCGCTCATGATGAAACAAGCCGGGCCTTTCCGCGCCGCCGCTATTTTCTATGCGAAAGGAGCCGCTCATGCCCAGATGCGACAGCGCTGTCAGGCCATTTTCGAGATGAAACAAAAGGTATTTTGCCCGCCGCGAGACAGAGATGACCCTCTGTCCTTCAATACGCTTCGCGAAACGCTCTGGAAACGGAAAGCGGAGATCCGGCCGCCGCAGCTCCACGCCGGCTATCCGCGCGCCCTCCATGACCGGCGCCAAGCCCCGGCGGACGGTCTCAACCTCGGGAAGCTCAGGCATGAGGCAGAAAACTCATTCCGTGCGGTCCGGCCGCGATGCGCAGATGCGCGGCGACGCTCGCGCCAATGTCGCTGAAAGTGGGCCTGGCGCCAATGCCGCCCGCCCCGATGCCCGGGCCGAAGGCGAGGACAGGCACACGCTCGCGCGTGTGCTCGGTGCCGCGCCAGGTCGGGTCGCAGCCATGATCGGCGGTCAGGATCATAAGGTCGCCATCGCGCAGTTTGGCCAGCAGCTCCGGCAGGCGGCGGTCAAAATGCTCGAGCGCCGCCGCATAGCCGGGCACGTCGCGGCGGTGTCCATAGAGCATATCAAAATCGACAAAGTTGGTGAAGACGAGATCGCCGTCCCCGGCATCGTCCATCGCCTTCAGCGTGGCGTCAAACAGCGCTTCGTTGCCATTGGCTTTGCGCTCGTCGGTCACGCCCTGATGCGCGAATATGTCGGCGACTTTGCCGACCGCGATGACGTTCCGTCCGTCCCCCTTCAGCCGGTCCAGCAAAGTCGGCTCCGGCGGGTTGATAGAAAAGTCCCTTCTGTTGCCGGTGCGCACGAAGTTTTCGGCGGAGTTTCCTGAAAAGGGCCGGGCGATGATCCGGCCGATCCGATAAGGCAGGGCGCATTCAAAGGCGATTTGGCAAAGTTCATACAGCCGTTGCAGGCCGAAACTCTCCTCATGCGCCGCGATTTGGACAACGGAATCGGCCGAAGAATAAAAAATCGGACAGCCGCCGCGCATATGCTCGTCGCCCAGCCGGGCGATAATTTCCGTGCCCGAGGCATGACAGTCGCCGATGATGCCGGGAATGCCGGACTTCGCAATGACCTCATGGCGAAACGAATCTGGAAACGTGTTTTCATGGTCGCGGAAGTAGCCCCAGTCAAATCGCACCGGAACACCGGCGATCTCCCAATGGCCGGACGGCGTGTCCTTGCCATTTGAAATTTCGCTGGCCGCGCCCCAGAGACCGGCCAAATTATCCAAGGATGCAAATCCTTCGGGATAACTGCCTGTTGCCAAGCGGGCAGCCTCCGCAAGTCCAAGCCGCGCCAGATTTGGCAGGCGCAGCGGCCCTGAGCGCCCGCCTGCAATGTCAGCCTTTCCCGCCGCGCAGGCTGCGGCGATGTGCCCAAACGTGTCTGACCCCGCGTCTTCATAGGCGGAAGCGTCTGGCGCGCCGCCAATTCCGAAGGAATCGAGCACAAAAAGAAAGGCGCGCGGCATTTTCTGTTCCATTTTCCCGAGAAATCAGAAAGTAACGTCAGGCGCGGCGAAATGACAAGCAAATTGCGGCAATACGGTCATTATTGGGGGCGGGGCATCATGAATACAGCTCAAGATTCTGGCTTTGGCATGCGCGGCCTCCCCCGCGTCGCAATTTCGATTTTCTCAACAGTCTTGGCCGTTATGTTTTTGACAGGTCTTGCGCACGCAGACTGGCGCCAGGACATAGGCACATTTCGCATAGGCATCTCGGCGACCGATGCCAAGCCGCTCACTGCGTCGGACATCGACAAACTGCAGTCCGGCTATGCCGCTGCGCTCAACATGCCGGTGGAGATCATCATCCTGCGCGATTATCCCGCGCTCATCGACGCGCAGGTCAGCTCGCGCATTGAGTATGCCATTTACACCTCAGCCGCATATGCCGCCGCGTGGCAATTGTGCGAATGCGTCGAGCCGCTGGCAGCGCCGGTTCAGACCAGTGGCGCCACGGGAATCCGCAGTGTCCTGATCATGAACGCCGGCGCAATCTTCACAAGACTGGACCTAAACGGGATAAAGATAGGCATTCCGGGCCGTGATTCCACCAGCGGCTTTGCCGTGCCGCTTGCTGAATATAGCGTAGGCACCCGCGCCTTGGCACCCGATGAGCGTTTTTTCAGCTTTTTTCCGAGCATGGCTGAGACTGCGTTCTCTTTTGCGCAGGGCAAGATTGACGGATTTTTTGGCTGGGTGTCTTCTGACTCTGCCGGACCCATCAAAGGCGCCGGGATCACGGGCAACGGCGCAGATGGCACGTTTTCCGCAAACGGGGTGACGCTGGAGACAAAAGTGCCGTGGACATCAAGCCTGCTGCGGTTTGGGCCACATGCAGTGCGGCGCAGTCTTGACGCTGAGGCGAAGTCCGCGCTGCGGAACCACCTTCTGGGGTTGGATGAGGAGCAGATAGACCTGCTCAGCCTGCTGCCGCCGCATGACATTTCCAGATTCGCGGATGTTGCTAAGGAGGACTACCGGTCGGCGATTGCCGCAGTCAAAGCCGCCGCCGCCGCCAGGTGACCAACTTGCCCCGGGGCGTGTTCGCTGCGGGCGCGTCAGGCCTCAACAGCCGGCGCAGGTGACGTCCAATCCTTGGCGCGGGCGGAGGTAGTAGGTCTCTTTCATGGGGACAACAGCGTAGCGGTTGCCGCTTCCGTCAGTCGCATTTTTGCGGATGCTCCAGGAAGTGATCGGATAATAATCCAGCTTTGTTTCGGCCTTTATCAAGAAAGTGTCTTTGATCATCAGGTTGGGCGGAATCTCCAATGCCGTGCCGGGCGCATCGCCGGACGAGAATGTGTTTCCCTCGCCTCGCAGCGACCAGACGGCCTTGGCTTTCAAAGCGCCGTTCACGTCATTGGCAATTTGTATCGCCGTCACACTTATGACCGGAGCATCCCTCTGATAGGGCTGCAGCACGGCGGCGCCAATCTTAATCACATCCTTGAGGTCGTTGAGGGTGATGACGTCGGTCTGCGTGACGATGTCGCCGACCATGCTGGCGGAACGTCCAACCTTCTTGTTGATTTCGATACCCTGGGATATTTCCATCGTGCCGAGCCAGAGCATGATCAGAAGCGGCGCGATGAAGACGAACTCAACGGCGGCGACGCCGCTCTTGTCGTCGCGCAGGCGCAGCGCCGCAGCCGACGCGCGGGTGTGCATCTGGTTCAGGAATTTTCTCATGACATGCTTCCTATTTTCTTGACCGTCCAGATATTTCGCCGCCGCTGATTAAAAATAAGGCTCGTTTTTCCATGTGAGAGTCGAATAGAGCAGCGTATTGCCGTCTGGCGTCTCGGAAAGATATTTACGCATGAAATCCAGATAGACCGGCCAGCGGTAAAACACCCGGATTTGGTTGACCGACCCCGATCCGCCGGGATCCCAGCCAAAGCCCGAAGTGTCCAGATCACCGTCGCTGGTTCTTGGAATATCCAGCGGAATTAGGGAGAAATCAGTATAGGTCTTAAGGTCAATCTCAAGTCCTGGACAGCCGTCCGAAACCAAGAAAGACATCTCGTTGCAGACAACACTCCGAACATCTTCAAACGAAGCCGTCTCAGGGCGGATCTCGCCGACTCTGAAGCTTCGCGCCACATCGTCGGCCACGTTGGACATGACCTGCTGCGAGCCGAAGGAAAGACCCGTTTCGATCACAGCAAACATCATCACCGTGAAGGGGAAAATGAGCAGGACAAATTCAACCGCGGTGCTGCCGCGCTGGTCCTTCGCAAAGCGCTTCAGGCTCCAGCGGCCCCGCGTTGGTGCAGGGGAAACCTGTTTTTCAGTGCCGCTCATTTTGTCTGCTCCGTCCGCACGAAATCTATTGCGAATCTACAACAGACCAGTTGCGATCTCGTGTTCCAACCGGCTGAAAATTTCAGTGAGTTCTTCACGCTTTGTTAATTAGCGGTGCTTGCAACTCTAAACGCGTGTCACTTGGCGGCGGCGGCAACTTCGCCTGCCGCTTGCTCACCAGCGTTCTTATAAGCATTTTCGCAGTCTGGCGTGCATGAGAGCGTTTGAATTTCCGTGCCTCGGTAAATCCGCATCGAATTTGCGTCATTGCGTGAAACCACGATCATTTCATCAACGATTGCGTTTCCCTGGGCGTCCAAGACGACAAAGTTGGTCGTCCCGAAACCCTTGCCAGTCAAAACAATGGTGCTGGCGTCCTGCACCGCCGCATCGGCAATTTCAGGATTTCCGACAATGACAGTGTCGGCGGCCCGCGACAGCTTGACGATTTTCGCCTGATTCATAATGACGCTGATGCCTGTCTCGGCGGAAAACGCTGAAACCATGGACAAAAGCGAAACTGCGGTGATGGCCATGCAGCCGCGAAAAATCATAATACACTCCCGACAATCAGAAAACTTGAAACAAAGATGAACTGGAATGGTGAAGTATTATTTAACGGCCCCGATCCCGTTGCGCGGGCAAAAAACAAGGAACAGCGCGGCATGGAGCGGCAGGAAGCGATACGCAGCTCTGAACCTAACCTCGCCTTTACCATAAACCGGGGATTCAACCGGCAACCAATCATTAAGCATGTTCGTTAAACGAATTGAAATCGCTCCCCGTTAGTTTGAGCCAATCCGATCAACGCAACAAAAAAGTTGGCGGGTTTGCTGTAGAAAAATGGAATAGGAGTTCCCAAATGTCCAAGCTTGTAGCGCGTTTTGTAAAAGATGAGTCCGGTGCAACTGCAATTGAATACGGCCTGATCGCCGCTCTGATCGCTGTTGCGATCATCGCCGGCGCCGGCGCTCTCGGCACCGCCATCAATAACAAGTTCATGTTCATCAAGGACCGCGTCAATTCGGCTGAATAATCGCCGCTGACCAAGTCAAGGCAGGCCGCTCCGCAAGGGGCGGCTTGTTTTTTTTGCGCAGGCTGCTCCGCAGCGCCGAGTATGACCCCGGTCTCTGCGCGCCGCCGGTTCAGGCGCCGCTTCACCATATGTTAACAGCATGTGAATAGTGTTTTGGCAGGAGAATTGTCTGATGGTAGAAGCCGCTATTCTTGTTGTGTTTCCCTTTGCCATGCTGCACGCGGCAATCTCTGACATGCTGTCCATGACGATTCTCAATCGTGTTTCGCTTTTGCTTGTCGGCACCTTTGCCATTGTCGCGCCAATGACGGGCATGGAGTTCAATCAGATCATGATGCACGTCGCGGCATTCGCTCTGGTGCTGACAGTGTGTTTCTGCTTTTTCGCATCCGGGGCGATGGGCGGCGGCGACGCAAAGCTCTTGGCCGCCACCTCGCTATGGTTTGGCATGGGCATGGATCTTTTGGTCTATCTGGTGGTGTCGTCGTTTTTTGGCGGCGTGTTGACGCTGGCAATTCTTCGATTCAGAGGATCGCCGGTCGCTGTCTACGCCGGACAGTTCGAGTTTCTCAGAAGGATAGGCGATTCCAAAGAGAAGATTCCATACGGAATCGCATTGGGGATCGGCGGCCTCACGGTTTTTCCAGATTCGTGGATGGCTGAGTGGGTAATTCAGCGGCTTGCGTGACGCTGCGCGCCTGATCCCCGCGCCTCTGCAATAGCATCTGCCATTTCAGCTTTATGCCGGGTATCGTCGGGAACCGGGGCATTGCGCGCCAAGGGGCCCGCTTCCCGCCAATAGCCCTAAACCGAAAATTAAGCACAATTGGCAGCTTCCCGTTAACCATAATTACACGATTGCCAAGGCATGTTGCGGCACAATGAATTGTCATGCCGCAGCCAAAGGTTATCTGCAATGAAAGCGTCCCGTCTGCTTGTTTTGGGTGTAGCGCTGGCGACAGCCGCCGGCGCCGGTTACATGGCGCTGAACATGCGCCGGCCCGTGACCATTATTGAGGCCGGCAACGACGCGCCTCCGCCCCAGATGGAAATCGAAAAAGTATTGGTGGCCAGTCTGGAAATTGGCATCGGCGACATTTTGGAAGAGCAGATGCGCTGGCAGCAATGGCCCAAGGAAGCCGTGACCGAAGGTTTCATCACTGAGACCGCCGAGCCGACGGCAATCGAAGACCTGAAAGGGTCGATCGCCAGACTGACAATCATGCCCGGTGAGCCGGTGCGCCGCAACAAGCTCATTGGCAAAGATCAGAGCTTCATGTCGTCCATCCTGCCATCCGGCCAGCGGGCGGTGGCCGTTGAGATCAAGGCGGACACGTCGGCGGGCGGGTTTGTTCTGCCCAACGATTATGTCGACCTGATTATGACGCGGCGCTCAACGAACACGGCGGGCGCCGAATCGTTCATCACGGAAACCATTTTGAAAAACATCCGCGTTCTAGCCATCGACCAGTTTATCCGTGAAGACGAAAAGACTGGTAAGTCCGTTGTCGGTCAGACGGCAACCCTGCAACTCACGCCGCAGCAGTCGGAAATTGTCACCGTTGCCCAGCAGATGGCCGACCGGCTGGCGCTCGCGCTGCGATCGACTGCCGATGCCACTGAAAAAGTCAGCGGCGAGGCGGACTATCTTGTCAACGGCAACAGTAAGCGCGGCACCGTGAAAATGATCAAGTCCGGCGAAGTGTCCGAAGTGGGGGCAAAGAAATGATGATTGAACCAAGGGCAACAGGCAGGACCGCCTACATGTCAAAAGCTTTCAGTAACTGTGCGGCGGTTTTCGCGCTCGCGGCAATGTTTGCAGCCGGCCCCGCAGCAGTTGGAATTTCAGTTTCCAATGCAGAGGGCAACGTTGTCAAACTCGCCAAAGGCGGCAGCCGGCAGCAAAGCATTACGCTTGGCCTCGACAAATCGATCGTGCTTGAGCTTTCAAGCGACGCATACGACATTCTTGTCGCCAATCCGGAAGTCGCCGACGCGGTTTCAAAGACAAACCGGCGTATCTACCTTTTTGGCAAGGACATCGGCAGCACCAACATATTCGTGTTCGGCAAGGATGGAGAGCAGATCGCAAATCTCAATCTGCAGGTCGAGCAGGACACGTCCGGCCTTCAAGACAACCTCAATAAATATATTGAAGATTCCGACATCAAGATCGAAATCGCCAACAACAATATGCTCTTGACCGGCACTGTTCAGACGGCTGCGGACTCTGCAAAAGCCGAGGCGCTTGCCAACGCATTTCTGTCGGGCGGCGGCTCTGCGAGTCTTGCCAGAATTGCCGCAAGGCGCGCACAAGCGCTTTCGCCCGGAAACGGAACAATCGTCATTACCAGTTCGGGAGATTCAGGCGGATCCTCTGTCATCAATCTCCTCAAGATATTGGGCGACGACCAGGTCACGCTGAAAGTCACTGTGGCGGAAATCAGCCGAACTGTGATGAAACAGCTGGGCGTCAACCTGTTTGCCAATGGCAGCCTGGGCGGCATCTCATTCAGCGGCAATGTTGGCACCGTGACAGGTCTTGGCGCTGGGATAGCTGACGGCGGGCAGAAGATCGCCGGTCAGCTCGGCAACACGACGCTCACTTCGTATCTCAATGCTATGGAGCAGTCGGGCGTCATGCGGACCCTGGCCGAACCCACGCTCACAGCCATTTCGGGCGAAAAGGCCGAATTCATGGTCGGTGGCGAGTTCAACATTCTGGGCGCCGCCTCGCGCTCCAGCAATTCCACCGGCCAGACGACCGAAACTGAATCGTTTAGAAAAATAAATTATGGCATTGGGCTGGAATTCCTTCCGGTGGTTCTGGGTCCCGGCCGCATTAATCTCAAAGTGCGCACTTCTGTTTCGGAGCCGACCGCCGAAGCGTCCGCCGAAATGGCCGGCCGCAACGTGCTGTCCATCCGCAAGCGGCTTGCCGACACGACGGTCGAGCTTCCTTCGGGTGGGTCGATGATGATTGCGGGCCTCGTACGCGACGATGTGCGTCAAGTGCTTTCCGGCTACCCTGGCGCATCAAAAATCCCAATTCTCGGCACACTGTTCAGAAGCAGGGACTTTGTGCGTAACGAGACCGAACTCGTCATTATCGTGACACCGTACCTTGTGCGCCCGGTGGCCCGCAACAAGCTGAACCGTCCGGATGACAATTTCAACGTGGCCTCGGATGGCGCGGGAATGTTTCTGGGCAAGCTGAACCGTGTCTACGGAACCATGAAAACCGACCGGCCCGCAGGGCGCTATCATGGCGTCGTTGGCTACATTTACAAGTAATCGGGGAAAGACAGCCATGTTGCGTGTCCGCTATATCAACCCAATCAGCTCCCGCATGCTCCCTGCGCTGGCGGCGGCGGCCATTGCCGTGACCGCCTTGTCAGGCTGTGGGGCGATGCAAAACCGCCACAATATCATCGTGGGATCCGTGCCGGACGATTACCGGACGAGTCATCCGATCATTCTGAATGAGCGGGAAGAGATTTTGGATGTGCCGGTCAGCGCATCTGACAGCCACATCAGTGTGGCGCAGCGCAGCAGCATTCAGGCATTCATGGCGCAGAGCACCAGCGCCAGCTCGGGTGTCGTCCAGATATTGATGCCTGCCGGCGCGCCAAACTCCGCCGCCGCCCGGCGCGTTTTGCCGGATATCGTTTCGGCGCTGAAGAAAAGCGGCGTGCAGGGCGGCAATGTCGTCACAGCGGCGTATGATGCAAGCGGCGGTCAGAGCAGCGCGCCGGTGCGCATAAGCTACCGTGCCATGTCTGCGGGAACCGAGCCCTGTGGCAAATGGACGTCTGATCTTGGCGACAACGCTCAAAACAAGAATTACGAGAATTTTGGCTGCGCCTCGCAGAACAACTTTGCAGCCATGATTGCCAATCCCGCTGATCTGATCGGCCCGCGTCTTCCAGACACAATCGATCCGGTGCGGCGCGGCCTTGCGATCTCAAGATATCAAAAATCGACCGGCACCTGGTCGGCCAACACTTCATACGACTGGTAGCACCAGGCAGGGGTAAAAATATGAGCAATCTTGCTTATGATAATGAATCAGAACTGGCTTCCGCCAGTGACGGCGATGTTGCGGCCATGCAGGAGCTGCGTCCCGTGCCGCGCATCTCTATCCAGGCCTTTTGCGTCTCCGATGGCGTCGCGAAGCCGATCGAGCGCATGGCTGCCGACCGGCGGATGGCCAAGACCCACATGAAGGTCATGATGGGCGGAGTTGACGCCGCGCTTGAATTTTATCAGTCGGCGCCGACGCCCAACCTGATCATTCTTGAATCTGCCGCAGAACCGCGCGGACTGCTGCATCAGCTGGAGCAGCTGTCTTCCGTCTGCGACCCGAACACCAAAGTTGTGGTCATTGGGCACTATAACGATGTGACGCTCTACCGCGAGCTCGTCCGCGCCGGTGTTTCGGAATATATGGTGGCGCCGATTTCGGTTGCCGATACGATCGCCGTCATCTCCGGCATATTTGTTGATCCCGAAGCAGCGCCGCTTGGCCGCTCAATCGCATTCATCGGCGCGAAAGGCGGCGTTGGCGCATCGACATTGGCGCACAACGCGGCCTGGTCCATATCGACGCTTTTCCAAAACGAAGTGATGATCGCCGACCTCGACCTGCCGTTCGGCACGGCAAACATCAACTTTGACCAGGACCCTGCGCAAGGCATCGCCGAAGCAGTGTTTTCGCCGGAGCGGATTGACGAGACCTATCTTGACCGGCTTCTGGCCCAGTGCTCCGAGAAGCTATCCCTGCTGGCCGCGCCGTCAACGCTTGACCGCGTCTATGACTTCGATGCGGACGCGTTCACTCAGATCATTGATGTGGCGCAGCGCAGCGCCCCCTATATCGTCCTGGATGTCCCGCATGCGTGGAACGGCTGGACCAAGACGACCTTGTCGCGTGCCGACGAGATCGTCATTGTTGCCACGCCGGAACTCGCCAATCTGCGCAACACCAAGAATTTGATTGACGCGCTGAAGAAGCTCAGGCCGAACGATTTTCATCCGCGTCTTGTGCTGAATCAGGTTGGCGTGCCGAAACGCCCGGAAATCAGCCCGGCGGACTTCTACGAGCCGCTTGAGCTCGAGCCTGCGGCCATCATTCCCTTTGATCCGCAGGTGTTTGGCAACGCAGCAAACAACGGACGCATGCTCGGCGAAGCCGACGCAAATCATCCGACTGTGAAGATAATCAACGACCTGGCTCATGTTTTGACTGGCCGCGCCGAGGTGCGCAGCAACAAAAAGCAAGGCCTGAAAGATATTCTTTCCAAGCTGAAGCGCGCCAAGAAATAATCGTTTACTCGTGAGCAGGTAGTTCAAAATGTTTGGCAAAAGAGGCAGTGAAGGCGCTGGACGGCCCGCAGCGGAACCGCGCCCCGCTGTTATTGTCGAGGCTGCGAAGCCTGTGCAGGCCCCTTCCGTGGAAATGCCCGCAGTCGGCCAAATTGTGTCATCTGAGAAGCAGCCCAAACAGGCGCGCGAGCGCAATGAGACCTACTACGACACCAAGTCACAGGTCTTCTCCGCCCTGATCGACACGATCGATCTTTCGCAGTTGGCGAAACTCGACGCGGACTCGGCGCGCGAGGAGATCCGCGACATTGTCAACGACATCATCGCGATCAAGAATTTTGCAATGACCATCGCCGAGCAGGAGGAGCTGCTCGAAGACATTTGCAACGACGTGTTGGGCTACGGTCCGCTTGAGCCGTTGCTGGCGCGCGATGATATCGCAGACATCATGGTCAACGGCGCGCTCAAGACGTACATTGAAGTCAACGGCAAGGTGCAGGAGACCAACGTCCGTTTTCGAGACAACCAGCAGCTCCTCAACATCTGCCAGCGCATCGTCAGCCAGGTGGGCCGCCGCGTCGATGAATCTAGCCCGATCTGTGACGCCCGTCTCCCCGACGGCTCGCGCGTCAACGTCATCGCGCCGCCTCTGGCCATCGACGGTGCCGCTCTCACCATCCGAAAGTTCAAGAAAGACAAGCTCAATCTTGACCAGCTTGTGCGCTTCGGCGCAATCACGCCGGAAGGCGCGATCATCCTGCAGATCATCGGCCGTGTCCGCTGCAATGTCGTCATCTCAGGCGGCACGGGTTCTGGCAAAACAACGCTTCTTAATTGCCTGACCCGTTACATTGACTCGGACGAGCGCATCATCACCTGTGAGGACACGGCGGAACTACAGCTACAGCAGCCGCATGTCGTGCGCCTTGAAACACGTCCGCCAAACCTTGAAGGCGAAGGTCAGGTCACCATGACTGATCTTGTCAAAAACTGCCTGCGCATGCGGCCTGAGCGGATCATCGTCGGCGAAGTGCGCGGACCGGAAGTGTTCGACCTTCTGCAGGCGATGAACACCGGCCATGACGGCTCGATGGGCACCATCCATGCCAACTCGCCGCGCGAGTGTCTGAACCGTATCGAATCGATGATCGCCATGGGTGGTTTCAGCCTGCCGCAGAAGACGGTGCGCGAAATCATCGCCGGCTCCATCGATGTCATTATTCAGGCGATGCGCATGCGCGACGGCTCCCGCCGCATCACGCACATCACCGAGATCATCGGCATGGAAGGCGATGTGATCATCACCCAGGATCTGGTGCTCTACAATATCAAGGGTGAAGATTCCGCCGGCAAGATCATTGGTCAGCACAATTCCACCGGCATCGGCCGTCCGCATTTCTGGGACCGCGCGCGCTATTTTGGCGAAGAGACCCGGCTTGCTGCGGCGATTGACGCCATGGAGCCGGACAAGCCCTGAGGGTGCTTGGCTGGCCAGACGGACTGAGGCCGCTTGTTAAATCGCGGCAGAGTTAAGAAACGCGCGGGCCGGTCGCAACGAATTAGGATAACGCTTGAAATGTTCGGCATAGACACTAACCTGATCGCATTCGTCGCCCTTGCAGGTCTCAGCGCCGCCGCGCTTGTTTACACCTTTTTGTTTGACAGGATCGGCGAAGAGAAGCGGGTCGATAAGCGGATAAAATCCGTTCAGCGCACCGCCACCGACAGAAGTGAGGTCAAGTCCGCGCGAGAGCGCAGCGCTGAAGCGACCAAGCGGCGCAAAACCGTCGAGGGCTCGCTTAAAGAACTCGAGCAAAAGCTTCAGAACCGCGACAAATTGATCAAGTCGCCGCCGATCAAACTTCAAATACAGCAGGCCGGCCTGACCTGGTCGATGCGCTCGTTTTACATGGGCTCGGCCATATTTGGATTCGCCATGGCGTTTGCCGCGTTTTTCGCGGGCGCGCCGATTTACGCGGTGCTTGGCGTGCCGCTTGCCTGCGGCCTCGGTGTGCCGCGCTGGGTGGTGTCCTTCCTCCGCAAGCGTCGCATCAAGAAATTCCTCGCCGAGTTTCCCAACTCCATTGACGTCATTGTCCGCGCGATCAAATCAGGCCTGCCGCTGAACGACGGCATCCGCCTCATTGCATCTGAAGCGAAAGAGCCTGTGCGCGGAGAATTCCGCCGGATTGTTGAAGCGCAGCAGCTGGGCATTTCGGTTCCAGAGGCAGCAGGCAAGCTCTATGAGAACATGCCCTGCTCGGAGGCGAATTTTTTCGGAATCGTCATTCAGATTCAGGCACAGGCCGGCGGCAACCTTTCAGAAGCGCTCGGCAACCTTTCGCGGGTCATCCGCGACCGCAAGAAGATGAAAGCCAAAGTGGACGCTCTCTCGATGGAGGCCAAGGCCTCCGCCGCCATCATCGGCGCCCTGCCATTCATTGTCACGCTTCTCGTTTATCTTTCTTCGCCCGGATACATCATGATCCTGTTCACCTCGACGACAGGCCACATGCTTTTGGCGGGCGGCCTGATGTGGATGTCGATCGGCATCATGGTGATGAAGAAAATGATTAACTTCGACATGTAAAGACCAAAGTCATGGATGCGATTTTCACCAGCCTGTCCGATCCAAGCTTCCTCTTCGCCGCGCTCGTTGGCGTGGCGGTGTTTGCGACGATATTCACGGTCATGATGCCCCTTATGGGAGGCAGCGGGCTGGACGCGCGGATGAAAAATGTGGCGCTGGAGCGTGAGAGCATCAGGGCTCGCGAGCGCGCGCGTCTGGCGATGGATACCGACAAGCGGCGCCGCGGCGGCACGCTCAAGCAGCAGGCGCAGAAGCCGGGTGTGCGCGCGCTGGTCGAGCGTCTCGACCTCAAGAAGGCGCTGGCGGACGAAAAGACGGTGAACAGTCTGCGCAACGCTGGTTACCGCGGCCAGAACCCACTGACCATGTTCCTCTTCCTCCGGTTCGTTTTGCCGTTTATCGCCTTCATTGGCGCAGCCATCTACATTTTCGCGCTGGGCAAAATGGCCGAGCACTCGACGGGCATCAAGATATTCACATGCATTGCCGTCGCCTATGCCGGTTTCTATTCTCCGAACCTGTACATCTCCAACCGCGTCAACAAGCGGAAATTCTCGATCCAGCGCGCATGGCCCGACGCTTTGGACCTGATGCTGATCTGCGTTGAATCCGGCATGTCGGTCGAAGTCGCTTTCCGCAAGGTCGCCGACGAGATCGGCACCGCCTCGGCAGAGCTCGCCGAAGAGCTTGTTCTCACCAATGCCGAACTTTCTTTCCTGCAGGAGCGGCGGCAGGCCTATGAAAATCTCGCCAGCCGCACGGGTCTTGATTCGGTCAAGTCTGTGAT
>JANMMM010000170.1:0-13066 GCA_031373225.1 Phyllobacteriaceae bacterium
GCCTATCTGAATTCGATCATCATCACTGTCGGCTCAGTCGCCATCCTTGTCATCTTCGGCGCCATGGTCGGCTTCGTGCTGCAGCGCCGCCGCTCGCGCTGGAACAATGTGATCTACGGCTTTGTGCTCGCTGGCCTGATGATCCCGCCCGCCGTCGTCCCCACCATCTGGGTTCTCCAGCAGATCGGCCTGTTCAAAACCATCTCCGGCATGATCCTCATCCAGGTCGCTTACGGAATGTCTTTCTCGGTCCTGCTCTACCGCGCCTTCTTCGCCTCCATCCCGCGCGAGCTGGACGAGGCCGCCATCATTGAAGGCGCCAATCCGTGGCAGGTGTTCTACAAGGTGATTTTTCCGCTGCTCAGGCCCGTGACCATCACCAATGTGCTCGTGCAGTCCGTCGGCATTTTCAATGATTTCACCAACAGCTCTACTACCTGCCGGGCAAGCAGAATGTCACGGTGCAGCTGACCCTGTATAACTTCCAGAGCCAGTTCCAATCGCAGTTCAACTTGTTATTCATGAACATTCTTCTGATCACGATTCCCCCTCTGATCATCTTCATATTTTTTAACCGGCAGATCGTCGCCGGCATGACGGCGGGCGGGGTCAAGGGCTGAAAGCGCGGGGCGCGGCTTTGAACAAACGGGCGACAATCAGCGAAGTGGCGGAAAGAGCCGGCGTGTCGCGCGCCGCCGTCTCCAAGGTGCTTCGCAACGCCTACGGCCTGTCTGATGAGATGCGCGAGAAGGTGGGCGTTGCGATGAGCGCGCTCAACTACCGCCCGCAGACAGCGGCGCGGGGCCTGCGCGGCTCGACCTACACAATTGGCGTGCTCCTCCCGGAAATCCGCAATCCGTTCTTTCCCGACATTCTTGACGGCATCGTGCACCGGCTGGCGGGAACGCCCTATCAGCCGCTGCTCGGCGTGCGCCTGTCGGCGGAGAAAAATGAAAGCAGCATTGTCGAGACGATGATGGACCGCAAGCTCGACGGCTTCATCATGATCGCACCGCTGCTGAACCATGTCTACATCGCCAACGTCGCCAAATATGTTCCAACCGTTGTGATCGGACGGCATGACCGCGAGGGCGGGTTTGACACAATTAACAATGACGACGAACAGGGCGCGCATCTGGCGGTCGATCATCTTGTCAGCCTCGGTCACAGGCGCATCGCCCATGTCAGCCTTGAGCCGCTGTTTGAAGGCAGCGGCAACAATCCGATGACCTTCCGCCTGAAAGGCTATCGGGACGCCATGCGAAGCCATGGCTTGGAACAGAACATCTTTGTCAGCTTCACCACACATCTCGGCGGGCCGGAGCATGACCGCATTCTGGCGCTGGAGATATTGTCGCGCGCAGACCGGCCCACGGCCATTTTCGCCTGGATGGACTCGGTCGCGCTCACCATCATGTCGGCCGCCAGCGAACTTGGCCTTCGCGTGCCGCAGGACCTGTCGGTAATCGGCTATGACAATTCACACATCGGCGCGCTGTCGCAGCTGTCGCTGACCTCAATCGACCAGTCGGCGAACCTGCTCGGCGAAAAATCCGCGCAGCTTCTGTTTGAGCGGATGGAGGGCAGGTCGGAGGATGTGAGCTTCATCGTGCCGCCGAAGCTGGTGGCACGGGGGTCAGTGGCGCGGCTTGGCGGAGAGGGAGGGATTTGAACCCCCGATGCCCTTGCGAGCATGCCGCATTTCGAGTGCGGTGCATTCGACCACTCTGCCACCTCTCCTGAAGGATGCGCCGGGTCGGGCGGGCGGGTCATATCGTTTGTTGCGCGTACTGACAAGCGCGAAAAGGCGGCGCACTCATGCCCGTCGCCTTCAATTCTCGCTTCATCGGGTATACGTTGATCACCTCGCGCAGCTCATTGTCGGAATGGCTCAAGGCGATGCCGACGCCCTCGCCGAAAAAGGCGGAGCCGGTGATCGGCGCGCCGGTCAGCTCGAAATCCGCTCGGACCTTGGTGTTGCCCGCCCGGTCGGTCATCGGGATCATGTCGACGGGCTGCGGATCGAGCCGACTGGCCAATATTTCTTTTGGTCCGCATCGCCAGTGGCAGGCATATTGCAATTGTGAACATCCCTGCGGATGTGCCGTTTGACCTGCGGATGGCATCGGTTAGGACGCTCGCCGGAGGCTTTTTGCCCGGTTTCAACCAAGTTGCACGTGGCTTCAGAATTCATCGAATCGAAGAAATCATAGTTAACCATGTTTTAATCAATTTATTGACCGTAAAACCGGCCTGTATTAGGTTTAATTGTGGGATATACTAGGAGTAGAAGATGCAATTTGTCGAATTAGTATCAACAATATTAGCTTCGAGTATTAGTTGGAGCGCGTTATTTTTTGGCGTCGCATTGTTCGGATTGGCAGGATGGGCCAAAATTCCAACCTGGACGACGTATTCGATGAGCATTGTGCTATCATTTTTCAATATCGTTCGCTCAACCCAAGGCATGAAATTTGGGAATTACTCCCCTGAGGAGTTGTTAAGTTTGAAATTTGCTGCAGCTCTGTGTTGTGCGCTCGCCCTAATTGGGGTTTATTGGGCGTCCCGCAATAAACTTGTCACGCTCAAATCCGCCGCTTCTGTCAATTTGGTGAAGAAAAAACGCTGATTTCTTGAAACTCCATCAAGCAATCAGCGCGGCTTTGGTTTTAAGAAGCTGGTTGGTCCGCCCAAACTGGAAGCGGCGGCGGACTTTTGCCCGCCGCCACTGGATTCTCACTTCATCGAATAGACATCGATGGTGAAATATTTGTCGTTGATCGCCTTGTAGGCGCCATTGGCGATGATCGCCTTCAGCGCGGCGTTGACGGCCTCGCGCAGCTCATTGTCGGACTGGCGGACAGCTATGCCGACTCCCTCGCCGACAAAGGCAGGATCGGTGATCGGCGCGCCGATCAGCTCAAAGCCCGCGCCGTCTTTGGACTTGCCGACCCAGTCAAGCATCGGGATCATGTCGCCGATCTGCAGGTCGAGCCGGCCGGAGGCCATGTCGAGATTGACCTCGTCCTGCGTCGGGTAGGATTTGATCTCGGCGGACGGATAAGACTTCTCCGCAAATGTCGCCTGCGTCGTGCCGCTCTGCACGCCGATTGTCTTGCCCTTCATGCCCGCGTCAGTGAAATCGGCGATGCCCGAGCCCTTCTTGGCGACATGCGTCATGGCCGCCTTGTAATAGGGATCGGTGAAGGCGACCTTTTGCTTGCGCTCCTCGGTGATGAACATTGAGGCGATGATCATGTCATATTTGTCAGCGACCAGGCCCGGAATGATTCCGTCCCAGTCCTGCGCCACCACATCGCAGGCGACTTTCATCTCGGCGCAGAGCGCAAGGCCGATCTCGACGTCAAACCCGCCGATCTTGCCGTCGGCGGCGATCATGTTGAAGGGCGGATAGGCGCCTTCCGTGCCGATTGTGTAAGAGGCTTCAAGTGCCTGCGCCGGTGCAGCGAGCGCCATGAAAAGTGCCGACGCCATCAGCGCCCGGCGGTAAAGTTGGACCATCTTCCCGTTTCCTTTTTAGTTTTGTTGAAAACACCCGGATGGGGCATTCCGGCGCATAGGGAAGCATATTTTTGACAGAGGGGGAATGGAGGATTGCAAACGCTTGCCGCGCGCCGGCATTAAAGTGCGGTTTTCACCCGCGCTGCAAAACCGCCGACAGGTTGAAATCGGCGCTTTCCTGCACCGGCAGGAGATCAAGGCCTGACAGAAGGTCCACCAGATGGCTGCGCATCAGGTCGGAGGCCTCGCGGGCCCGGTGATTTTCAATGGCGTCGACCAGCGCATGGTGCGCATGGCTTTCGCAGGTCGTGTCGCGCCGCCGCCAGTAGAGAGCGATGATCAGCGACGAGCGGGTGACCAGATCACGGACAAACTCCGTCAAAATGGCATGGTCCGCGACTTCGGCGATGCCAAGATGAAAGCGGGCGGAAAGCGCAATGGCGTCGCTGTCGCGGCCCTCGCTTAAGGCGAGATGCTCGCGCTCCAGATGCTGGCGCAGCTCTGCGATCTGGGCCGGCTTTGCAACGTCGGCGGCGAGCGCCGCGACATGCGGCTCGACCAGCGAGCGGGCTTCAAACACTTCGCGCGCCTGACGTTTGGTCGGCTGGGCGACGAACGCGCCGCGGTTGGGTTCGAGCGTGATCAGCCGCGCATGGGCAAGCGCCTGCAGTGCCGCGCGCACCAGGGTGCGGCTGACGCCATAGATGGCGGCAATCTCATCTTCCGGCAGTTTCGTGCCCGGCGCGATCTTGTGCGAGACAATGGCGTCGCGCAGTCCGGTGAACACCGGCACCCAGCGCGCCGTAGAGCGCTCTCCCTCCGTCTCATTGATGAACGCGGCAATTGTCATATCTTATTCCTGCGCAAAGCCGGTGAACCGGCTTCTGCCTATTTCGGCGCATAAGGGGCAAACATGCCCTTGTAAAGTTTGGCGCGCGGGCGCGCATAGCCGCCCGCCGGAGAAGTTGTGAGTTTCAACGCCACCAGCGATTCCGCCAGCTTGACCGCGCAGCTGACGCCGTCCAGCACCGGCAGGCCATGCTCCTGTGACAGCGAGCGCGCCAGATCCGCCATGCCGGCGCAGCCCAGCACGATGGCCTCGGCCCCGTCTTGTGAAATGGCGGCGCGGATTTCTTCGGAGATACGCGCCCGCGCGCGCGAGCCCGGCACTTCCAGTTCCAGCACCGGAACCTCGCTGGCCCGCACCTTGGCGCAGCGGCTTGCCAGCCCGTAGCGGACCAGATTGTGCTCGATGGCCGGAACCGAGCGGTTCAGCGTTGTGACAACGCCAAAGCGGATTGAGATGAGCGAGGCCAGGTGAAACGCCGCCTCGCCGATGCCGATCACCGGCGCAGGCCCGATGCAGCGCGCCGCGTCGAGGCCGGAATCGTCGAAACAGGCGAGAACAATGGCTTCAGCCTCTGGATGATTTCGGATTTCGCCGATCAGGCCCGGAATGGAAAAGGCCTCGTCATAATAGCCTTCAATGCTTTCCGGCCCGTCGCCGGGGCTGACGGCGATTATTTCTGTTCCCGGCGCGGCCGCAGCCATCGCCGCAGCGCCGATCTTGCGCGTCATCGAGGCCGTTGTGTTTGGATTGACGACAAGTATTTTCATAAGGTCACGCCTGCACTTCGCCCCCAAGATACAATTGCTTGACGCGCTCGTCATTGAGCAGTTCGGCGGAGACGCCGCTCAGCGCCACCGAGCCGGTCGCCAGCGCATAGGCGCGCTGTGACACGCGCAGCGCCATGCGCGAATTTTGCTCCACCAGCAGCACGCTGACTTTTTCGTCGCGGTTGATCGCCACGATGGACCGGGCAATGTCCTGCACAAGCTTGGGTGCAACGCCAAGCGAAGGCTCGTCCAGCAGAAGCAGGCGCGGTTTCGACATCAGCGCCCTGCCGATGACCAGCATCTGCTGCTCGCCGCCGCTCATCGTGCCCGCCGCCTGCGAATAGCGCTCTTTCAAACGGGGGAAGCGGGCGAGGACCTTTTCCAGCGACAGGCTGATTTCGGCCTTGTCCGTCCGCGTGAACGCGCCCATCAAGAGATTGTCGCGCACCGACATAAAGGGAAAGACGCGGCGGCCCTCCGGCACCATGGCGATGCCCATGCGCACAATCGCGTCCGGGCTGGTCCCGTCAATCCTTTTGCCGTCGAATTGAATTTCGCCAGACTTGATTTTGCGCAGGCCGGTGATGGCCCGCAGGATCGACGACTTTCCCGCCCCGTTCGCGCCGATCAGCGCCACGGTCTCGCCTTCGTTGACGGTGAGCGACACGCCTTTCAGCGCATAGACATGATCGTAATAAAGCTCAGCGTTGGCGATCGAGAGGATCTGCTTTTCCATTCAAACCCCCAGCGTTTCGTCTTCGGCGCCAAGATAGGCCTCAATGACTTTAGGGTTGTTCTGGATTTCGAGCGGCGTGCCTTCCGCGATCTTCTCGCCGAAATTGATCACCACGATCCGGTCGGAAATCTGCATCACCGCCTGCATGTCATGCTCGACGAGAAGCACGGTCAGCCCGCGCCCGCGCAGCTTGCGCACCATCGCCACCGCCTTCATCGTCTCGTCATGGTTCATTCCGGCAAAGGGCTCGTCGAGCAGCAGCACTTTCGGATTGGTGGCCAGGCCGATGGCGATGCCGAGCGCCCGCAGATGGCCGTGCGGCAGGTTCTTGGCGGTCTCGTTGGCAATGGCGGACATGCCGAGAAAATCCAGAATCTCGTCCGCCGAGCGCCCGAATTCCATCTCGTCATTTCGGGCCAGCTTCGTGCCGAGGAAGAAGCCGAACAGACTGGCCTTTGAACGCAGATGATGGGCGATGATGACATTGTCGCGCACGCTCATGTTCTTGAAGATCGTCGTTTCCTGAAAGGTGCGCACCACGCCCCTGCGCGCCGCGATGTGCGGCGCAAGGCCGGAAATGCGCGCGCCGTTGAACAGCACTTCCCCCGCCGTGGGACGCAGGAACGAGGCGATCAGCTTGAACAGGGTGGATTTGCCCGCGCCGTTGGGACCGATAACAGCGAGGATTTCCTTTTCGCGCACGGAGAAGGAGACATTGTTGACCGCCGTCAGGCCGCCGAAGCGCTTAGTCAAATTTATGACCTGCATGATGTCAGCCATTGCCCGGCCTTTCGCGGCGCCAGTTTTCGGCAATGCTGGAAAGCCCGTTGGGCAGCCAGAGCATCAGGGCGATCATCAGGCTCGAGTAAATCAGCAGCTGGTAAAGGCCGGCGAGCGACAGCAGGTTCCAGCCAAAATACAGAACCAGCGTGCCGAGCATCGGCCCGAAGACATAGCCGAGGCCGCCGACAAAACAGTTCAAAAGGAAATTCACGGAATCTGTGACGGTGAAGCTCGATGGATAGATTGACTGGGCGATGGCCGAGAAAATCGCCCCGGCGACGCCGCCCATGAAGGACGAAATGGCATAGGCGATGACCCGCAGATAGGCGATGTTGACGCCGATGGACGAGGCGAGCTCCTCGTTCTGCTGCAGCGACTGGCAGAGCCTGCCGATGCGCGAATGCACGAGGCGGTGCATCAGCGCAAAGGTCAGCACCATCATCGCCGCCGCGAGCATGTAAAAGGCCAGCCGCGAATTCTGCATCGTGGCAAAGTCGGGAATGAGCGTGACGCCGAACAGTTTCAGCGCGCCGGGCAGCGGGATGCTGACCATTCCCTTCGCGCCATTGGTGATCGGCAGCGCCAGCGCCAGAAGCCGCATCACTTCGGTCAGCACCAGCGTCACCATGGCGAAATAGACGCCGCGCAGCCGCAGGATGGGGAAGCCGATCAAGACGCTCATGAAGGCGCAGAACAGTCCCGCCAGCGGCAGCGTCAGCCAGAATGACACGCCGTATTTGACCACGAGAACCGCCGACACATAGCCGCCCATCAGCGCATAGGCGCCCTGCCCGATATTGATGCGGCCAATATAGAAAGTCAGCCAGACCCCGGCGCTGGCGATGCTGAGCAGCGCGACGGAGGTGAGCGTGTAATAGAGGTCCGAGCGGCCGCTGGCGGCGATGAAGGCCGGCACAACAATGAAGATGACGGCCAGGAAAGCGGCATAGAGGATCGGCTTGAACAGGCGGCGCATCATCATCCCCATGGCTTGCCCATCAGGCCGTTCGGCCGGATGGCGAGGAAGACCATGAGCGCGGCGAAGATGACCAGGTAAGTCACGTCGCCGAACTCGCGCAGCACCGTCAGCCCGACAGATTCCATCATGCCCAAGATAAAGCCGCCCGCTATCGCGCCGCCGACAACGCCCGCGCCGCCGATCATCACCATCATGAAGGCCTTGATCGAAATCGGCCCGCCGATGCCGGCGTTGACGCCGGTGATGGTCACCAGAAGCCCGCCGACAATCCCGGCCAGCATGGCCCCCATTGCAAAGCCGATCATTGTATAACGGTCGACTTCGACGCCCATCAGCTGTGCGGCGACGCGGTCCTGCGCCAGCGCCCGCATGGCGCGGCCGGGGCGGCTGTACTGCATGTAGAGGATGAAAGATGCGATGATGACAATGGCGAGCGCGCCGACGGCCATCCGGTCATAGGGCATGATCAGCGCGCCGTCATTGTAAACGCCCTTGATGATTTTCGGCACGCCGCGCTGCTTCTCACCAAACACAAGGAGCATGACAGCATCGAGAAAAAACGCCGTCGCGGCGGCGAGCAGCATCGTGCTTTCCTCGCGCTGGCTCCGCTTAATGACAGTGCGGAACAGGAAGCGCTCCATCAGCGCCCCGATGACGGCGAGCGTCACGCCCGAGGCGACGAGCGCCAGAACGAATGGAAAGTGAAGCTGCCCGTAAATTGTGTAGGTGACAAACCCGCCCAGCACATACATTTGCCCGTGGGCGAAATTGAGCACATTCATCAGGGCGAAAATCAGGGTCAGCCCGAGCGCAATCAACGCATATTGCGCGCCGAGATACAGACCGTTGGCGATGACTTGTTCCATGGATGCCCGCGCTGGATAAGCGGCCCGGCGCTGAGCCGGGCCGCAGGATGAAGAGCTGAGCCGGATTAGTCGACGTTGCCGACGAACAGCGTGTCGAACTTGCCATCTTTATATTCATTGACGACCATCGGCACGGCGACCTGCCGCTTTTGCCCGAAAGAAGTCGAACCGACATAGGTCAGCTTGGCGTCGCCCTTCAGATAGGGATTGGGCGCGGAGAATGTGTCCATGGTCTTCTTGAACTCCTCGACATTGTCGATGGCCGCCGGATTGGCCTTCAGTGTTTCGAGAATATAGTCGAGCGCATAGACCTTGGTGTTGGACTCGTCATTATATTCGCCGAACATTTTCGTGTAGCGCTCGACGAAGGCTTTCATCTGGTCTGAGGCGATTTCCGGCGTGGACGCGCCGCCGACGGAGATGAAGCCGTTGGCCAATTCGCCAGCGCCTTCTTCCAGAACCTTGGCGTCCTGTGCGGTCTCGGTTGAGATCAGGCCTTCATAGCCGAGTTCGCGCGCGGCGCGGATAAGCAGCGGCGCATTGGCCGGCGCAACGCCGGACAGAACGAGAAGGTCGGGCTTGAGCGCCACAATCGGCGTCAGCACCGGCGCAAAGTCGCGCGTGTCGTTCTGATACGTGTCCTTGTCGGCGACAACTTCAAGCCCGAGCGCCTTGGCCGCCGCGACGCCGCCGTCACGCTGGCTGAGCGGATCGGATTCATTGGCGGCGACAAAGGCGACTTTTTTCACGCCTTTCTTTTCCATCAGATATTTGTAGATCGCCGGTCCCGACTGGTAATTGGCAATCATGCCGAGAACGGCATTGGAGGCCGGGGCTGTGTAAAGCTCTTTCGGGAAGGCATAGGGGAAATAGATGATGCCCTTGGCTTCGGCCACCGGGCGCACGGCGGCCGCGCCGTCATCGACATTGGGGCCGACGACATAATGGATGCCCTCCTGCGCCATCTTCTCCATGCCTTCGATGGCGCGCTTCGGATCTTTCTGGTCGTCAAAAGTGATGACTTTGATGTCATAGGTCTTGTCGCCGATCTTCACGCCGCCAGCTTCATTATACATGGCTTCGAGCGTCTGCATGGAACGGACATTGGACGTGCCCCAGGCAGCGGCCGGGCCGGACGTGACGCCGACAAAGCCGATTTTCAGCACCTCATTGGCGGAATAGGCGAAATTGGTTCCTGCAACAGCAAGCGCAGCGGTTGACGCGGCCAGAAGCAGGACGGATTTGAAAGCGGAGCGGCGTGTGAGCATGATACTCTCCTGTGGGACGCGCGGGACGGGGAAGGCAAAGGTGCGGTCAAAAAGCAGTGAAGTGCATTGCGGAGAGATCGTCAACAAAAAATCAATACTTTGTATACAATTTTATCCGGCCCGTTTTGAGCGCCAAATCAAAATTTGCCACATCGCTTGCAAGATTGACATCCTGCGTTGACTTCGCCTCAAGCTTCACCTATCACCCCGGTGCTTAGGCGTGGGCTTTCCGCGCCTTATGCTTTTTATCAACCCGGTCATAGACTGACTAAAAAGACGGCCGCGGGCCTTAGCGCCTGAAGAGCCGACCGAACAAACCGAAAGGGAAAAAAATGTTCGCAGTCATCAAAACCGGCGGCAAGCAGTACCGCGTCGCCGCCAACGACCTGTTAAAGGTCGAGAAAGTCACCGGCAATGCCGGCGACATCGTTGAATTCAATGAAGTGCTGATGGTCGGCGAGGGAGAAGGCGCTGTTGTCGGCGCGCCGACGGTCGCAGGCGCTCTGGTCACGGCGCATGTCGTCGAGCAGGGCCGCGCGGCGAAAGTCATCGCCTTCAAAAAGCGCCGCCGCCAGAACTCCAAGCGCACCCGCGGCCACCGCCAGCATTTGACGACCATCCGCATCGCGGAAATCCTCACCGGCGGCGCAAAGTCCGTCGGCAAGGCCGCGTTGCTGGCCAGCGTGGCACGCGCGCCAAAGGCCGCCAAGGCTGTTGCAGCCGATGCGCCGGCTGGCATTGTCGATGACGTAGAGATCATCGGCGGCGTCGGTCCGGCGCTGAAGAAGAAGCTCGCAGCCGCCGGCATCACCACACTGACGCAGATTGCCGCAATGTCCGCAGCTGACATGGCCAAGGTCGACGAAGACCTGAAGCTCGGCGGGCGCACGGAGCGCGAAGAGTGGATTGAGCAGGCCAAGGAATTGCTTGCAGGCAAGCCGCCGCGCGCTAAGATCGATCAAAAGGCCCAGTCGGGCGAATAACGGCAGGATAGGAGCAAACCCATGGCACACAAAAAAGCTGGCGGTTCATCGCGCAACGGCCGTGATTCACAGTCGCAGCGTCTTGGTCTGAAGAAGTCGGGCGGCCAGTCGGTCGTGTCCGGCAACATTATCGTGCGTCAGCGCGGCACCACCTGGCATCCGGGCACGGGCGTCGGCATTGGCAAAGACCACACCATTTTCGCGACTGTCGCGGGCACCGTGGCATTCGCCTCCAAAGCCAACAACCGCACCTACGTTTCGGTCATGCCGAAAGCGGAGGCCGCAGAGTAAGCCGGTAGTTTTTCAAACACCGGCGTCCCATCGGACCCGGTGCCTGGAAAATCCAGATACCAAAAAAGGGAAAGATGGGCCGCCATCTTTCCCTTTTTCGCTTCTGGAGGACAAAATGGACATTCTGGTCACCAAGCGGCTCACATTGAGACCCCCGCTCGAGGTCGATATTGACGACATCGCCGAGTTCATCGGCAACCGGAACGTTTCGCGCATGCTCGCCCGCGTCCCGCATCCCTATTTTCCGAAGGATGCGGAAGACTGGATCGAACACGTCTCGAAGAACATCGACGCCGGGCTGGACATGACGTTCACCCTCCACCGCGAGCGGCTGATCGGAATCATGTCGCTGGAAGGTTTCGACGGTGGCGCGCCAGAGTTCGGCTACTGGCTGGCCGAGCCCTGGTGGGGCAAGGGCTTCGCCACCGAGGCGGGCGCGGCGGTGCTGGCGCATGCCTTCAGGGCACGGGATGTCGAGCGTGTCGTCTCCGGCGTTTTCAGGGACAATCCGGCCTCGCTCCATGTGCAGAAGAAGCTCGGCTTCAAGCTCACAGGCAGCGGGCCGCTCTGGTCGCAGGCGCGCGGGGAGATGGTGGAGCATGTCAGGACGGAGCTGACGCGGCGGGATTTTGTGGCGGCTGGGCATGCGCTGTGGGCTTTCCCCTCCCCCTTGCGGGGAGGGGCCAGGGGTGGGGGTGGCGAGGAAGATGCCGCCAGTGCAGAAAAGTGCTCCTGTCACATTCTGAACCCTCAGCAATTCCCGCACCACCCCCACCCCTGACCCCTCCCCGCAAGGGGGAGGGGAACACGCGCATATGGAGGACGACATGATTGCCGAAACAAACGACGACATCCCGCAAAGTCAGGGCCGCGCCTCATGCCCGGTCCTGACCACAGAGCGCCTTCTCCTGCGCGCGCCGAAAATGGCCGACGCGGTGCAATTGTCCAAACTCGCCGACAACATCAAAGTCGCCGCCATGATGACCGGAATGCCGCATCCCTACACGATGGATGACGCAGAAACCTTCATCATCCGCGTCGCCGAACCCGACCGCACCGGCTGCACCTATGTCCTGACGCAGGAACAAACCGGGGCCGTGCTCGGCTGCGCCGGCCTCTCGACCGACCGGGACAACAGGCTCCTGCTCAGCTTCTGGCTCGGCGAGCCCCATTGGGGCCACGGTTACGCCACCGAGGCGGCCCATGCCCTTGTTGACCTTGCCTTCGAAGCCTTCAAGGCCGAACGCCTCCATACAAGATGCCGGGTCTCTAACCAAGCTTCGCGCCGCGTCATCGAAAAATGCGGCTTCCAGTTCACCGGGATCGGGATGCTGAGCTCGATTGCGGAGGGGCAGTTTTCGGCGGAGCATTTCACGCTGGGGCGGCGGGTCTGGGCGGGATTGAAGGGCTGGCGGCAGCCGCGGATCGGGTGCCTTCTGTGATGAGGCCGCAGCCGCGCTGCGCAGATCTCAAAGTCATTCGCGTTCGAGATGGCTGGTTCAATCACAAGCCCCTGCAGCAGCCCATCGGCGGCATGGCTGTCAGGCGGCGGAACGCCCGCCCCGCTCACACGCCGGCGCAGGCGCCGGTCCTGATTTTTTCGGCGATGATCTGCGCTTCCTCCATCTGAAGCCCGCCGCTGATCTGTCCCGACCCGGCGCGGATGGGCTCCATGATCACAGGCGAGGACATGAGCTTGCCGCAGACGAGAATATCCATGGGATCGCCGACATGGCGGCTGGTCATCTCGCCAAACTCGGCGGCTTTGGCCAAAGACATCCGGAATGTGACCACCAACTCGTTCCCCGGGCCACCAACAACCGCGGCCGCACCCATAATGTCGCCCGGGCCGAACCCAATTTTCTCGGTGACAAAGGAAAAAACCAAAACCGGCTCGGCCATTGCGGGGCGGAGGTAACGAGGGCGATCACGAGGGCAAGAGTTTTCATGAGTGCGCTGCAAAAGGGGGAGCATGGCGGCTGGCGGGGGAGATTGCCAGAAGGAGGCGCGGCGCGCCTGCC
>JANMMM010000153.1:0-7636 GCA_031373225.1 Phyllobacteriaceae bacterium
CCGGCGCGAAGCCGGGGCGGAACGGCGACAGGCGGCCGATCTTCTTCAAAGCCCGCCGCGCTTTCCATCTGGCCAGCCGCATCGCCTGACGCGGCAGATTGTCGAGCGCGTGGCGCATGGCGATCAGGCGGCGGCGCAGCGTGTCGGGTGAGATGAGGTCATCATTTTCGGGAGCGGGCCGGAAGACCGGAACTTGTCTTGCGGAAGGGAAGACCGGATCGAAGAGGCCGGGAACGGAAATGCGCGGGCCATCCTGCGCCAAGACCTGCGGCGCGGCGACATCCTGTTCAAACCATTGCGGCGCAAAGCGCTTGAGCGGATCAATCAGCCGGAAGGCGGCGACGCGGTCGGCGTCCCGTTCAAAAGCGGCGCCCTTGGGAAAAGCGCGGGAGACACCTCCACCTCTCAGCGTCACGACAAGTCCGCGCGCGGCAATCACAATGAGACGGCGCAGGGCCGATTCAGCGGGGCGCAGCAGCGCGAGGATGGCGCGGCGCACGTGGCGCGGCAGCAGCGCCGTCCCGCCCCGGCCGAAACCCGCCAAGGCGAACAGCTCAGTCAGAACAGCGACCAGCCGCTCCGCGTTGCGCTCGATGATTTCGTCCCAGTTCATGCGCGTCCTTTCGGTTCCTAGATCGGGGACAGCTTACTTGGCTTGCGCCTTCCGCCGCTAATTTCGCAGCGATGGATCAGGCCAAGTAAACTGTCCCCGATCTTTCGTGCCATTATGCCTGAGGCTGGAAGGTGGGGGATAAGTTTTCTTGGAAACGTGACAAGGCTATGAAACGATTGGGAAATAGGTCCATCTGCGCTCAAGCGAATTTCGGAGACAGTGCGCCCAATTGCGTCAGCGGCGCAGTCAATCTCAAGCCGCAGCGCAGGCAATTAGCCGCGCTTTCTCCGTAATTCGGGACAAGGCTCCGCCATCACCGCGCCCCGTTTACGGTCCGGTCATTGAAGGGAAGTCCAGGGCGTGTGGTCCTGCCGAGTGGAGCTAACCTGTGTTCGGGTGTGGCTCGCCACACGCCCTGTCACGGCTTTTTGCCCGGGCTGGCGCATGGGGCTTTCCTTTTGAGAAAGTGCGAAGGCCAGGAGGGACATGGCTTAGGGACTCCGCCCAGTCCCGGCTTACCATTGCCGGAACCGCCATAGGCCGCCCGCTCTCCCGAATGCCGGTGATCATCCGGTCCCCATGAGAGCAGCGCGGGCAAGTATGGGGGAAGATGTGAGGCGTTGGATAAAGTGTGTTGCGTTTTTCTGTTATTATGTTGATTTTGAAAGGAATTATTTTTCAGACGGCCTGTTTCCATCCGGTATTTTTTGACTTTCCCTCACCTGCTTCGCTGCGCGAAGCTGTCCTCTCCCCGGTGGGGAGAGGGGAAAGCAGCGGCGCTCTCTTCGCCTCTCCCCCACGGGGAGAGGACAGCTTCGCGAAGCGAAGCAGGTGGGGGAGTGTCAAGAACGCCCCGCCGCAATTGCAGCTATGCGGGCAGCGGGATGAACTCTTCCTCATCGCCGGGCACGATGTCGAATTTTCCGCTGCGCCACTCCTCTTTGGCCTGCTCAATCTTCTCCTGCGAGGAAGAAACAAAGTTCCACCAGATGTAACGCTTGGAGCCAATCGACGCGCCGCCGAGCAGGACGAAATGCGCGGCGGTTTTGGCGGTGACGATGATTTCATCGCCCGGCTTGAACACAAGCAGCTTGTGCGCGTCGAAGACATCGCCGGAAATGTCCACTTCGCCGGACAGGACATAGATGGCGCGCTCCTCAATAGTGCCGGGAAGCTGGAGCCGCGCGCCTGAATCAAGGTTCACGTCTACATAGACTGTCGCTGAATAGGCAGGCGTCGGGGCTTTCAGACCGGCGAATTCGCCCATGATGACGCGCAATGAGACGCCGCCGGACTGCGCCGCCGGGAGGAGCGCGGCGCCCGTGTTGGAGAAGGCCGGCGCCATGTCCTCGGCGGCCTCCGGCAGCGCGATCCAGGTTTGCAAACCGGACATCGCCATCGGCCCGCCGCGCAGCTCCTCCGGCGTGCGCTCGGAATGCACAATGCCCCTGCCCGCCGTCATCAGATTCACATCGCCGGGCGCGATCACCATCTCCGTGCCGAGCGAATCGCGGTGGCGGATTTTTCCGTCGAACAGGTAGGTGACGGTGGCGAGGCCGATATGCGGATGCGGGCGCACGTCGAGCATCTGGCCGGGGCGCAGGATGGCGGGGCCCATCTGATCGAAGAAAATAAAGGGGCCGACCATGCGGCGCTTTGCCGAGGGCAGCGCCCGGCGCACTTCAAAGCCGCCTATGTCCTTGGCCGAGGCGATGATCATGGTTTCGATCAGGTCGGAGGCGGCGCGGTCACCGGGGGCGGGGTCGATGCCGGGGAAGAAGCTCATGGAAATCAATGCCTTTCGAGGAAAGAGTCAGAGATTGATTCAATGTTCATACAACCCTCCGCGCGCCTTCCCCCTCGCCAGCAAAAGCTAAGACTTAGCAAGGGCTAAGCCTAAGCTTTTGCGTCCTCCCCCACCAAGGGGGAGGCAGCGCCCGCCCTCTTCGCCTCATCTTGCGCCCTTGGTTTCAGCCGCAATGGCGCAAGGTCTTGCTTCCCCTCCTGAGCTTGTCGAAGGGGGTGGGGGAAGAAGCAAAAACTTAGGCTTGGCCCTTGCCAAGTCTTAGTTTTTGCAGATGAGGGGGCCCGCCGCGCGTCAAGGCCTAATCCAGCGGCTCCACCCCCACCACCGTCCCTTCCCGCGACAGCCTGATCTTCTCGATCTTGCTCTCCGCCGCGCCGAGCAGCGCCGCGCAGTGGTTTTTCAGCGCCTCGCCGCGCTCGTAGATTTTGATCGACTGCTCCAGCTCGACATCGCCGCGCTCCAGCGCGCCGACGATTTTCTCGAGCTCGGCCAAGGCCGCCTCGAAGCTCAGTTCCTTGATCACCGCGTCCGCCATTCTCACCCTCGCATCAGGCGGCGCACGTGGGCGGCGGCTGAAAGACTCAATCCTTCCAGATCATAACCGCCTTCCAACAGGCTGACGAGGCGGTTTGCGGCAAATTTCCCGGCGCGGTCCATCAGTTTGGCGGTGGCCCAGTCGAAGTCATCCTCTACAAGGTTGATCTCGGCGAGCGGGTCGCGCTCATGCGCGTCGAAGCCCGCTGAAATCAGGATGAGGTCGGGCTTGAACTTGTCCAAAGCCGGCAGGATCAGCTCGTTGAAGGCGGCGCGGAAGGTTTCGCCGCCGGTCTGGGGGGACATGGGGGCGTTGACGATGTTGCCGCTCGTGCCCTGCTCCTTGCGCGCGCCGGTCCCGGGGTAGAGCGGCATCTGGTGGGTGGAGCAATAGAGCACGCTCTTGTCGTCCCAGAAAATATCCTGCGTGCCATTGCCGTGATGCACGTCCCAATCGACAATGGCGACGCGCTCCGCCCCGTGCTTTTCCTGCGCGTGGCGGGCGGCGATCGCCACGGTGTTGAAAAAGCAGAAGCCCATCGCCGTTTCGCGCTCGGCATGGTGGCCCGGCGGGCGGGCGGCGACGAAGGCGTTGTCGGCAGAGCCTTCAAACACCGCATCCACCGCCGCATTCGCCGCGCCGATGGCATACATGACCGCCTCAAAGCTCTGCGGACTCGCCACCGTGTCGGCGTCGATGCGGGCCAGACCCTGTTCGGGAATCGACGACGCGACCTTGGCGAGGAAATCCTCCGGATGCGCCAGAAGCACCGATTCCTCCGAGCCGCGCGGGGACTGGACACGGGTAAGTGCGGCGAAATCCTCGTGTTCGAGGGCGGCGAGCAAAGCGCGCAGGCGCTCGGGGCGCTCGGGATGGCCGGGCGGGGTGAGGTGTTCGAGGTAGATCGGGTGGGTGTAGAGGTTGGTGGTCATTGGGGGAGCATAATGCGCGATGGGCGGTTCTGTCTCCCCCCTGGTGGGAGAGAAAGCAAAATCGAGGGTTTAGCGCAGCTAAGCCCTTGATTTTACGAGAGAGGGGGAAACGCGGAGTGGGCGGGCGGGGATTTGGCGACTCAAAAATTGCTAGCCTCTGTGCCAAGCGATGCCCGCCGTGACCAACAAACTCCAAATTCGCCTTGAATGTCCGTAATTTTATCCGTATATACGACATATCGCCGTATATGACGGCGATATTACGAGGAATTTACGCCATGATTGCAAAATCAGCACGATTTGAGATGAGGCTCGATACGGATTTGCTAAACCGAGTGGACAATTGGAGATCACAACAGGATGACCTGCCTTCGCGCGCAGAGGCGGTCCGGCGACTTGTCGAGACCACCCTTTCGGGTGAACCGGACGAGGAGTTAAAACTGAAAAAGCCGGAGCGTCTGATAGTCTGGATGCTTTCTGAAATTCTCAAAGCAAATGCAGATTACAAGGATCAAGAAAAAGTAACTTTGATTCAAGAGGCAATTTACGGAGGCCACTTCTGGGCTTTGGACTGGGAGATGCATGGCGTCTTGCACAGCCATTCGGACAGAAAGAGCGCCGTTTCTTTAGTGGTAGACACTTTGGATATGTGGGGATTCGTTGAGCGAGCTTACGCTGGATTCTCACCCGAAGATAGAACGAAAGTTGAAGCGGAAGTGAAATATATCGGAAAGGACCCAAAATTCTCAGGCTTTGATGGAAACAATGAATCCGAGCACATGGCAATCGCGCATTTCATGATTGAGAACCTTGGCAGATTCCAGGATTTTAAAGATCGCAGCTTCAATTCACATTTGCCGATGGTTTCCCGATATCGAACTATGTTGCAGATTTTTGAACCTATACGTGCGCAATTGGTTGGTCGAGGCCTTAGCGTTGAAGAAGTAATTGCCATATTGCACCGCGAATAGGTCCTTGAGCGGTAGCGAGTGCAAGGGCGGCTGCCGGGGCGCGCCAAACACGGAAGTTGGAGTCAAGCGATTCTCCCGACCCACTAAGGGCGGTATGGAGACCGCGCTTGCTGAACAACCGCACTAGATTTTTTGAGTTAGAATGACAGCCCTCTGAGGTTGATTTTTGTCATCCCTATTCTTCGAAAATTATGATAATCGCTAACTGAACAGTAAAGGAACTTGCGCAATGAACTTCGCTAGGCCATTGGGACTGATTGCGAGTGAGAAAAATAGTTCGATTTTAGACAGGGTTGCAAAAATTGACGAGCTCGACCTTAGTTATGAAAAACGTACGTTTGTGAAGCTGAACCCAGAAGTCGCAGATTTAATTGACCTATTAGAGAGAGAATTAAAACGTTTTCTCTCTTTGCGTGTTCTATACCCCGAGGAGACATCACCGTTTGGTCCACCACGACAGGTCGATGAACTCTGGCATATATTCATCCTAAACACACCAAAATATCGCCGTTTCTGCGATGATACATATGGTGAGTATCTGGATCACGAGCCCGAAGAAAGTGCGAGTAAACGCCGAAGTTTATATGCGGGTGAAATAAATAGCATCACAAAACAGCGCTATAGCCAAGCATTCGGTGCGCTTCCTCCAGCGATATGGGGGGCGACTATGACATGCACAGATATCGGAAAGTGCATAGGATAGATAAGTGCCAACATTGGGGATTGGAAACGCGCGGTTTGCCTCAAGATGGCCTACCGCACTTGAAGCAATAATTGCAAATGCGCGCGCGGGCATGCCGGGCAATAACTGAGCGACATTTCGTTCGGCAGGTTGGCTGCGCCTGCTCCCCTACCCCGCAATCCCCACCGTCACCGCCCCCTTCCACCCCGCCGCCGGATCGCCGCTCACCTTGATCGTCTGCGCCGCGACCTGTTCCGGCGTGTTGTCGGCGAAGATGCCGTCCTGTTCCAGCGGGCGGCTGTTGGCGAGGTTGGTGACGCTGGCGGCGTAGGATTCGCTGCCTTCATAGACGGATTTGCAGGCGTCGGCTGGAAGGGCGAACTGGGAGATGAGGAGGCTGTCATCGCCGCTCACGGCTTTTTCGGCGCTGGCGAAAACTTCGAAATGGATATGCGGCCAGCGGCCGGTGTAGCAGCCGGGGAAGATGGTGGTGAAGCGGACTTCGCCTTTGGCGTCGGTGACGCCGACGCCGCGCAGATAGTTGCTGTCATCCGTGTCGTAGAGCGAATAATTGCCGTCCTTGTCACAGTGCCAGATATAGACGGCGCGGCCCTCGAGCGGCGCGCAGGCTTTGCCGACATCAACGACCGACAGGACAAGATCAAACTGCGCGCCGTCGGCAATTGGCGTCATGCCGGCGAAGCTGGCGCGGATGTCCTCGCGGACCACGCCGCTTTGGGTGAGGACATTGACGGTCTGGCCGGCCTTTTTGTTGGTGCCATCGCCGGGGAAGGGTCCGGCGGTCTCGGCGGGGTCCTTGACGCAGACCGCGCCGTCGGCGGCGCTGGCGGACATTGTGGCCTCGCCGCCGCCGAACGGATTGCAGCCCGTCAGAACCGTCAGCGCGGCAAGACCGAGGACGCGGCGGCGCTCCATCAGGGTTTTCAGGTCAATGGCGAGGCCGTGGTCGTGGTCGTGGGACATGGGAAAGCTCCGGCTGCAAGGTTGTGTTTCAGCATAGTAGGAGCATCAGGAGGCCCAAAACAGGGCGGACGGGCCGTGAGGCGCATTAAATTTATGTCATGCGCCCCGCATTCAGGGCGCAGCGGCATCAATCAGGCGCTTGCCGCCTTTGACCGGAACGCCCAGCTTCGTTCCCCCGGCGCGGGTGATGTTGCCGCTGACAGGCGCGCCGAGGTCAATGGTGTGAAGCTCTTTAACACTGCCGCCTTGAAGCGTCATGGCGCGCAGTTTCGTCCGGTCGGCGGACGGTACGACAATATCCAGCCTTCCGTCGCCGTTTGTGTCCAGTGTTGCGGATAGGCCTTGCGCGCGGGAGCCGATGAAATGGTTGGAGAAGCCATTCGCCGCAGCGATGCGCTTCAGGCTTGACCCTTGCAAACGCCAGAACTGCAGCTCGCCGCCGGTATGCGGGGTCTTCACCAGCGCAATCTCCGGTCCGTCCTTGCCGTCATAATCGGCGATGCCGGCGATGTTCAGCCATCGGCGCGTCTGGCCGATGAAGGGCGTCTTGGCCAGCAGTGCGGGCTTGCCGTTCCTCATGCCATAAACCGCCAGCGCGCCGCCCTTTTGCTGGGATGACAGGATCGTGACCACTTCCGCATTGCTGTCGCCGTTCAAGTCGGCGAGGCGTGGGGTGATGTCTTCGAACACTTCGGTTTGCGGCAGGAGAAGCTCAAGGGTTTTTCCGTCTGCCAGCCTGACCATCAGCCCGCTGCCTTCGATGGCATCGCCCAGCACGCCATGGTCATAGCGGCCTGTCGGCGAAGAATACCAGGCGGCGCGGATGGCGCCGGATTTGAACCGCGCCACGCCGCCGTCGGGCAGACGCTCTGCGTGGGCGGGCAGACCTGCCGCGAGCATGGTCAGGATGGCGGCGAGAGGTTTGGAAAAATGCATGCTGGTCAGGGCTCTCGGCGGCGGCGGATTGCCTGCCTAGCCGCGCGCGGACTCACATGCCAATCACGGTTTCTTCATAGAGTCGGCGCGCCTGCTGGCCGTCCGCGCATCCATTCCAGCGCCTTTGTCCCCATATCGCGGAACTTGGCCGACGCGTCGATGAGCCGCTTCATCCA
>JANMMM010000218.1:0-14728 GCA_031373225.1 Phyllobacteriaceae bacterium
GCCCAAGGCGTCATGCGCGAGCCGATGCTCTATCTCAGCCTGTATTTCAAAACGCGCCGCGCCGACTATTACCGCTTGCTGCAAGAGGTGCGCGAGAGAGGCGCATGGGAGGCTTGGCTTGAATTCTTTCTTGAAGGCGTCGCCGATACGGCAAACCAAGCATTCGAGACCGCAGTCAGCATTGCAGAGCTGTTCGCGGGAGATCGGGCGCGAATCCTGAACAGCGGAGAGCGTTCCAGCTCATCCCTTCTGGTGCACGAAGCCCTCAAAGCCAGCCCATTCGTTACATCCGCCGCGCTGGTTGGCAAGACTGGGCTGACCATGCCCACGGTGAATGGCGCAATTGAGCAACTGCACGCGCTTGGCATAACTGAAGAGGTCACCGGAAAGCGGCGAGGGCGGGTATTTGCCTACCGCCAGTATCTCGCGGTCTTGCAAGGTTAGGATGAATAAAATCAGGAAACTGGTGCCGCATAGGTGACTCGAACACCTGACCCCCGCATTACGAATGCGGTGCTCTACCAACTGAGCTAATGCGGCATGCTGTCTGGCGTGATAGCCGCAGGCGCGGCTGAAATCAAGTCTTGCTCACCAGTCGAAGGCGGGACCCGTCTCGCGCCGCCCTGTGAAAAACACGTCCGCCATCAGACGCAGCGGCGCATCGTCCGCGTCGCTCGCTCCGATGTCGAGCAGCTGCGCGAAGCGCTCATAGATTTTTTCATATTCCTGCGGCTTCTCATTCACCGTCTCAACGCCTTCTTTGTCCAGCACCGCGCCGCCATTGCGAAGCCTCAGCGTCTGGCCTTTGCCGGTGACGATCGTCTGAGTCCAGACCTCGTCATCGCCCTCAAGCCAGTTGAAATGCGCGGAGAGCTCCGGCCCGTTATTGCCCGCTGTCTTGAACCTGATCTGCGCATCCACCGGCGTCTGCCGGTTGGCGGGCACGGTCAGGACGGCGCTCTCGACAAACACCGGCACCGGCATGATCTTGGTGAAGATCGACATGGCGTTGATGCCCGGATCGCACACGCCGAAGCCGCCCGGCTCCCACACCCAGTCCTGCCCCGGATGCCATTTGCGCACATTCTCGCGCCATTCGATCCTGACCGAGCGCACGCCGTCGCGGGCGAGGATGTCGCGGGCGCGGTCAACGGCTTCATTATACTGCGAATGCCAGGTGGCGAACAGCACGCGGCCTTTGCGCTTCGCATGGGCGATGAGATCGTCCATTTCCGAAACCGTTGCCGTCGGCGGCTTTTCCATCAAAACCTGTTTGCCCGCGTCCAGCGCCTCGCGCACCAATGCGTGCCGAACGCCGGGCGGCGTGCAGATTGCCACCGCTTCAAGCTCAGGCATGGCATTATACAGCTCGGCGGCGGTCTTGAAGCACGGAGCGCCGCCGGAGGAAATGCCGCGCTGGCTGACGGTTGCCGCCAGTTCAAACGACGGGCTTTTCGCAATGACCGGCAGGTGCTGGTCGATGGAAATCTTGCCGATTCCGATGACGGCGACCGAGTGCTTTTTCATGAATTTCCGCTCCGGCGATTTGCATCTTCATTGCCGGTAACTCTTGCCGTTGCCAAGTCCATTTATCGCCTGTAACCATTTTCCCAAATCCTGCAGCGGCGCTGCTTCTTTTGAACGGGGCGAAACATGGCATCGAAACAGAAACGCATCCTCATTCTTGGCACCGGCCTGATGGCCAACAGCCACGCCGCCGCCTTCGGCGCGGACAGACGCTGCAAAATGGTTGGCGCGATAGACACCAACACAGAGCGGCTTGATGCTTTCTGCAAGAAGTATGGCGTCAAACACAAGTTCGCCACGATTGATGAGGCCATCGCCTGGGGCGAATTCGACGCGATGGTCAACGTGACCCCGGATGCCGCGCATTTTCCAACGACCATGGCCTTTCTCAAGGCGGGAAAACACGTGTTTTGTGAAAAGCCCTTGGCGCTGAATGCGCAGGACGCTTACGCCATGGTCGAGGAGGCGCAGAAGCGCAAACTCATCAACATGGTCAACTTCACCTACCGCAACGCCAGCGCCATTCAGGAGGCGAGGCGGCTGGTGCAGGAGGGCGCGCTGGGCACCATGCGCAACGTCACCGCCTCCTATCGCCAGAGCTGGTTGGTGCAGCCGAAATGGGGCGACTGGAAGACCGAGGATTCCTGGCTCTGGCGGCTTTCCTCCGCGCACGGCTCCAAAGGAGCGCTTGGCGACACGGGTGTGCATATTTTCGATTTTGTCGCCTATGGCGCCGACACGAGTTTCAAGGAAATCTCCGCCCGCCTCACCACTTTCGACAAGGCCCCCGGCGGCAAAATCGGCAAATACACGCTCGACGCCAATGATAGCGCCATGCTGCAGGGCGACTTGGCGAATGGCACGGCGGTCTCCATCGTCATCTCGCGCTTTCTCACCGGCCACTACAATGATTCATTCCTTGAAATGCATGGCACCGGCGGCGCGCTGCGCGTCTGGACCAACGGCCAAGAATCGACATTGCACGCCTGCCTCGGCAAGGATGTCATCAAGGCGAAGTTCAGGAAAGTGAAGCTCGACCCAACGCCGGTCAACGCCACGCGCTTCATCGACGCGCTGATCTCCGGCAAGAACGGCATGCCCTCGTTTGAAGACGGCGCAAAGGCGCAGCAGGTGATTGACGCCTGTTTCGTCAGCGACAAGACCGGCAAGCGGGTGAAGATTTAGGCGCAGACTTTCGCCTTGGCTGCTTGATATTCCGAGGATAATCTGCCGACCAGTTCGCTGACCGGCACAACCTTCTTCACCGCGCCGATCCCCTGGCCCGCGCCCCAGATATCTTTCCACGCCTTCGCGCCTGTCGCCGCTCCGTCAAAATCCATCTTCGTCGGGTCGGCGACGGGCAGATGGTCCGGGTCCATGCCCGATTTGGCAATGGAAGGCTTCAGATAATTGCCGTGGATGCCGGTGAAATAGTTGGAATAAACGATGTCGCCCGAATTTGAATCGGCGATCATCTGCTTGTAGCCGTCAATTGCCCGCGCCTCGTCCGTCGCAATGAATGGTGAGCCGATATAGGCCATATCCGCGCCCATCGCCTGCGCCGCCAGCACCGCGCCGCCTGTGGCGATCGCGCCGGACAGCAGCACCGGCCCGTCAAACCACTCGCGGATTTCCTGCACCAGCGCGAACGGCGACAGCGTTCCCGCATGGCCCCCCGCGCCCCATGCGACAGCGATCAGCCCGTCCGCGCCCTTCCGTATGGCCGAGTTGGCGTGTCGGTTGTTGATAATGTCGTGCAGGACAATGCCGCCATAGGAATGGATCGCCGCGTTCACCTCCGGCACCGCGCCGAGCGAGGAGATGACAATCGGCACTTTGTATTTCACGCACATGCGCAGATCATGCTCCAGCCGCGTGTTCGATTTGTGCACGATCTGGTTCACCGCAAACGGCGCGGCTTGCCTGTCCGGGTTCTTGGCGTTGTGATCCGCCAGCTCTTCGGTCATCTGCGCCAGCCATTCGTCGAGCTGCGCCTCTGGCCGCGCGTTGAGCGCCGGAAACGAGCCGATGACGCCAGCCTTGCACTGCGCCAGCACCAAAGGAGGGTGCGAAATGATGAAAAGCGGCGCGGCGACGGCGGGAATGACGAGATTTTTCGACAGGATTTCGGGCAGTGCCATAGTGTTTCCCAGCGCGGTTCTTAATGGCTCCCCCTAGCTGACGTTTACAAAATCGTCAAAACTTATTGGTCTTTCCCGGATCCGTGATGGTCGGCGCGCCAAATTCGGCGCTTTGCAGCCTGTATTCCTTGCCTTATAGAAAATCCTGTCAATTGATTTTTATGCGTGGCGTGGAAAAAGCTGCAAAACAAAGGGGCGCTCTGTTTTGGATGCAATAGAAAAAGCGGTTCGCAACGCCCTCGAAAAGGGCGACGCCGAGGACAAGAATTTCCGCCGCCGCGTCTACGTGTCGGCGCGCCACGCGCTGGAAAATTCCATGAAGGGCAAAAAGATCGCCCAGCGGGTTGCCGACGACAAATTTGCCCGCCTTTCTGAAGTCGCCGCAAGCATCGAAACCGAGTTTTCGGCTGCGCAAGAGGCCGAGGGCTATGAGCCGCAGGGCCGGCGCATCTATGAGGCCGCCGCGCCGCAGGTAGACGAGTTCGCCGAAAGTGTGGCCGCTGAGGCCGAGGAAGCATTGATTGCTGGGCACGCGCCTTTCGCAGAGGCAGAGCCTGAACCTGAAGTGGAGCAGGCGCTGCCGGGGATCGAAGAGGCGGTGACTTTGTTTGAACCGGAGGCTGCTGAGCAACAGGCGGCGGCTCTGGAGGCGATTGTGGCGGAGCTTACGCCACTGACCGCTGAAAAGCCCGCGAAGAAACCGCATTCGCGCAAGAAGTCCGCGAAAAAATCTGTCGTCGAAGAGGTCGCACCTGCCATTGAGACCGGCGATCCCGGCCCTGATCTGTTTGAGAAATCAGAGCCGGATTGGAAAGAGGTTTCGCTTCCAGGCCAGTATGACACCCTTCCCGATAGTGAGGAGGAAAATGCGCCCGCTGCATCGGCGGAGGCGCAGGAACTGCCCGAGGCTGAGGCTGGTGCTGATTTAACGGCTGAAGTGCCGCAGGATGACAACGAACAGGATCTGGACGATCTGCGCGCGCTTGATGATATGCGGTTTGAGAACGCGGATCCGTTCGACGACAATCAACCGCAGGCCATGGCAGGAGATGCCGGGACGCCCGCTCCTGCGAGCGGGCCTGCTGATGAGCAGCAGTATGAAGTGCGCCCTGCGGCAGCCACAGAGACGGAAGCGGTCTCTGATACTATGCGCCTGCGGCCCGAGCCGAGGCGCGGCTGGGCGTTCCTGTTCATCCTTATCACGCTTCTGGCGTTTTTCGTCATGGCGCTGTGGATCGCCTTCTCGACGGGGGCCCTGAAAATCCGCAGCGCCACCGATGAGCCGGAGCTGCAGGCGGTGACGGTGGCGCCGGTGGACGAGCCGCAGTCAGCTGCGGAAAAGCCCGCCGCTCCGCCCGTGTCCGACGATTGGCTGATGATTTTCCGACCCGACAATCCGGGTGACATTGTAGTGGACCCGACCATCAAGGCCGACATAACAGGCCAGGGTCCGCTCGCGCGCCTGCGCATCGAGCCAGCGCCATCCACGACAGGTGATGCGGTGGTGGTGTTCTCCATCGGCGAGGGCATTCTCCAGCAGCTGGCGGGCAAAAAGGCGGTGTTTGACATTGTTGCCGCCGCCGACAAGGGCAAACCGACGCAGATTTCCCTGCTGTGCGACTTCGCCGGTCTTGGCGACTGCGGCAGGAAGCGCTACCAGATCGACGACGCCACCAGCGACAATCTCTTCCAGATCGAGTTTCCGTCGGGCGCTCCGAAGGGGGCGGGGGAAGTCATTCTTAATCCCGACGTGGACGGCAAGGGACGCTCGCTCGACATTTACGCGATCAAGGTTCGCGTCGCAAACTGAGCGCGGCGGCGGATGTGACGCAAATGCCGGGGACTGAACACTGTTTGTTTCCCGTCTCTTTCCTTGCTTGGTTCAAACAGCGTGGATGGGCCCCCCGCCCGCACCAAAGCGAACTGCTGCAAATTGCCAATTCAGGAAAATCCGCCCTTTTGATCGCCCCAACCGGAGCTGGAAAAACGCTGGCCGGGTTCCTGCCTAGCTTGATCGCGCTCAGCCAAATGCCGAAGCGGCGGCTTGGAGCGCGGCCGCGCGGCATTCACACGCTCTATATTTCTCCGCTGAAAGCGCTCGCCGTCGATATTGAGCGCAACCTGATGAAGCCGGTCACTGAGATGGGCCTGAATATTTCGGTGGAGACCCGCACCGGCGACACGCCCGTCCACAAGCGCCAGCGGCAGAAGCTGACCCCCCCGGACATTCTCCTGACAACGCCCGAGCAGCTGGCGCTGCTGATCGCCTCAAAAGACGCGGAGGTGTTTTTCTCCGATTTAAAGTCGGTGATCCTCGATGAGCTGCATTCGCTCGTCACTTCCAAACGCGGCCATCTGCTTTCGCTCGGTGTGCAGCGGCTGCGGACTTTCTGCCCACAGCTTCAGGTGACGGGCCTCTCCGCCACCGTCGCCGACAAGGACGCGCTGTGCCGCTGGCTTGTCGCGCAGAATGATTTGAAGCCCAAGGCCGAGCTGGTCGAGGCAGCGGGCGGCGCGAAACCGCACATCACGATACTGAAAACCACCGAGCGCATTCCCTGGGCCGGCCATTCCTGCCGCCACGCCATTCCGGAAATTTATGAAGCGCTGACGCAGCACAAAACGACGCTGCTCTTCGTTAACACGCGCAGCCAGGCCGAACTCCTGTTTCAGGAGCTGTGGCGGGTCAACAATGACAATCTGCCCATCGCGCTGCATCACGGCTCGCTCGACATGTCGCAGCGCCGCCGTGTCGAGCAGGCGATGGCGGACGATGCGCTGCGAGCCGTCGTCGCGACCTCGACGCTCGACATGGGCATTGACTGGGGCGATGTCGATCTCGTCATCCATGTCGGCGCGCCGAAGGGCGCGAGCCGCCTTGCCCAGCGGATAGGCCGCGCCAATCACCGCATGGACGAGCCGAGCCGCGCCATCCTCGTGCCCGCCAACCGGTTTGAAGTGCTGGAATGCCAGGCTGCGCTCGATGCAAATTACATCGGCGCGCAAGACACGCCGCCGCTCGCCGAAGGCGCGCTGGATGTGCTGGCGCAGCATGTGCTGGGCACCGCCTGCGCCAAACCGTTCCGCGCCGATGAGCTTTACGGCGAAGTGACCGCCACGGAGCCTTACGCACGACTTTCCCGCGAAACATTCGACAAGGTCGTCGCTTTCGTAGCCACCGGCGGCTACGCCTTGCGCAGTTATGACCGCTACGCCCGCATCAAGCTCACGGCGGACGGCACATGGCGCATCGCCCACCCGCAGGTGGCGCAGCAGTACCGGCTGAACATCGGCACCATCATCGAAGCCCCGTCCTTGAATGTGCGTCTCGTCAAACAGGGACGCGGCTCAAGCGGCCGGGGCGGGCCGGTTTTGGGCAAGGTCGAGGAATACTTTCTCGAGATGTTGACGCCCGGCGACACGTTCCTCTTCTCCGGCAAAGTGCTGCGTTTCGAGGGCATCCGCGAGAATGAGTGCCTTGTATCAAACGCCTTCACGCTCGATCCGAAAATCCCGAGTTACAATGGCGGCAAGTTTCCGCTCTCGACCTATCTCGCCGACAATGTCCGCAAAATGCTTGCCTCGCCGGACGAATGGCACGCCTTGCCCGAACAGGTGCGCGAATGGCTGGAGCTGCAGCGGGAATTTTCGCACGTGCCCAGACAGGACGAATTCCTGATCGAGACTTTTCCGGAAGGCTCGCGTTACTACATGGTGCTGTATCCGTTCGAAGGCCGCCTGGCGCACCAGACACTGGGCATGCTGCTCACAAGAAGGCTGGAGCGCTACGGTGCGCATCCACTGGGATTTGTCGCCACCGACTACTCCCTCAGCATCTGGGGCCTTCAGGATTTCGCGGCCCTTGCGCGGCAGCGCAGGCTGGATTTCGGCAAACTGTTCGACGAGGACATGCTCGGCGATGACCTCGACGCATGGCTTGCCGAAAGCTTCATGATGAAGCGCACATTCCGCAACTGCGCCGTCATTTCCGGCCTCATCGAAAAGCGCCACCCCGGCAAGGAAAAATCGGGCCGTCAGGTCACAGTGTCAGCGGACCTCATCTACGACGTTCTGCGCGCCCATGAGCCGGACCATATCCTCATGCAGGCGGCATGGGCCGATGCGGCCACAACACTGCTCGACATCAAGCGGCTTGGCGATATGCTGCAGCGGATCAAGGGACGAATCACGCATCAGGCGCTCGACAGGATTTCGCCACTGGCGGTGCCGATCATGTTTGAAATCGGCCGCGAGCGCGTCATGGGCTCAGCGGATGAAGCTTTGCTCGCGGAAGCGGCGGCGGAATTTTCAGGAGAAAAGAGAGCAAATTGACGGCACTGGCGCGCATGAAGAACCCGGACTGGCAGGCAGCGAGCGCAACCGCCAAGGTCGCGGGCGTCGACGTCGTGCTTGATCTCTCCGGCGCGCTGTACATTCCCGAAACGGAAGCGTTGATCGTCTCAGACCTGCATTTCGAGAAAGCCTCCTCTTTCGCCCGCCGCCGCCAATTCGTGCCCCCCTATGACACCGGCGTCACGCTGACGGCGCTGGAGCGCGCCGCGCACGACTATGCGCCGAAACTGGTCGTCTGCCTCGGCGACAGTTTCCACGACCCGTTCTGCGCCGAGCGCCTGCTGCCGGAAGCAATCGCGCGGTTTGCGGCGCTGGCGCAGGGCAGGGACTGGATCTGGGTCACCGGCAACCACGACCCGGAAATCCCGTACATGCTGGCGGGTGATCGCGTCGAAGAATTGTGCATCGGCCCATTGTCGCTGCGCCACATTCCTCAGAAGGGGCAGGCCGGGCAAGGCGAGATCGCCGGCCATCTGCATCCGGTCGGACGCATTCTGCGCCGCGGCCGCATGGTCCGCCGCCCCTGCTTTGCCAGCGATGGAAACCGATTGATTATGCCGGCCTTCGGCGCGCTGACCGGCGGGCTGCCCTTGGCAAATCCGGCCTTCAAAGACTTCTTTGATGTTGCAGGTCTGACCGCCTGGATGATCGGCGCTGACCAGCTGCATGCCGTGCCCGCGCATGGTCTCTGCTGACTACCCGACCCGCATCATCGAAATCAGCAGCGCGCCGACGACCATAAAAGTCAGTTTCATCCTGATCTTTCCATACCAGTCCGGCAGCGTGCCGCTCTGCGCCGAGAGCACGTCCCAGGCGCCCTGGCCGGCGAATGTCATGGCGAGAATGGCGAGCGCCAGAACCGGCTGCATGAAAATCGTCGCCCAGGCGAGAAGCGCCGGAACGACGCTGTGCCAGAAGGTCCGTGCCGCGCCGTCTTCGCTCAGCGCCGCGCCCCAGCGGACGCCGCCGAGAAATGACAGAATGGCGATGGCGTAAGCGCGCATCGCCGTCAAAGCCAGCTGCCAGTTGGGCTCGCTCGGCTCGGTGCCCAATAGCCAGAAAACGAAGAGCGCAAACGGCGCGAAGCCGGCCATCGCCAGCCTGTCCGCCAGCTTTGCCTTTCCGCCATCCCCGTGTCCGCCAGTCAACATGTCTTCATCAATCCCGTTTGAAGATAACCCGCCCAAGCCAGCCGATCAGCATGGCGAGCGTCACCGAGAAAAGGCCATAAAAGAACGAGCGCTCATGCGCGGCGCGGAATATCTGCTGCTCGAAGCCAGACTTGATGATTTCAAGCTCAGTGCGGCTTTCTTTCAAAAACATGCCGTTTCGAAACAGGAACGCCCGCGCCCGGTGATGTCCGATCGGCACATCCGCAGGCAATGCAAGCGTCGCCCGGAACAGGTTTTTCGAGATGAACTCCACGCCGCCCGGCCGCTCGTTGTAGAGTCCCTGACTGGTCTTGACCTCGCGCAGCGCCTGCGTGAACGGCTCCAGCGTCGCGCGCTTCTGGCCGAACTTCGGCTTCAGATTGAGGCCCTGCGTGCCGAGCGACAGGCTGGCGAATGTCTTTGCGTCGGTGATGTCCTGCATGGCGCGGGTGGAGGCAAGCGAATAGGAAAGCGGCGCCTCCTCGAACGTTTCTGACGCACGGTTGATCCAGATGCCGAGGAAGCGCGATTTTTTGCGAACAACAACATCTTTCGACGGCCCTTCCAGCACGACGATCACGTCATAGCGGCCCTGCCGCTGCACAAGCGGATCGGCATTGTCCAAGGCGCCGAAAATCGTCAGGTCCGTCCCCTCAAACCCCGCTGTTATGGCGATCTTGTCGGTGGAGAGCCCGATTTGAATCATTTCCGGGTTAGCCTGCGCAAGCGTCTGCATGCTGCCTGGCGCTGCCAGCGCCAGCACAAGGGCGGCTGCTGACACTATGGAGCGCGCACTCACGGTTTGCCGTCCAGAGTGTCAAGGATGAAAAGGCTGGCGGGCGTTGAAAACAGGCTGAATGCGAGGCGCAGCGCCACCGAAAGAACCAACAGCGCCAGCAGCGCCCGCAATTGCTCGCCGCGCAGCCTTTGCCCGGCGCTCGCCCCGTACTGCGCGCCAATCACCCCGCCGACCATCAAAAGCACTGCCAAGACGATATCAACCGTCTGGTTCGCCGTTGCCTGGATGATCGTCGTGTAGGCGGTGACGAAAATAATTTGAAACAGCGATGTGCCGATGACGACATTGGTCGGCACGCGCAGGAGATAGATCATGGCCGGAACCATGATGAACCCGCCGCCGACACCCATGACAGCTGACAACAACCCTATGAACGCGCCAAGCGCGACAACCGGGATCGCTGACACATAGAGCTTCGACACCTTGAACCGGAGCTTCAGCGGCAGCCGGTGAATCCAATTGTGCTGGCCGGGCTGCTTGAGGTCGGCCGTTGCGCCAAGTCTGCGCTGGCGCAGCGTATTCAAAGATTCAATCAGCATCAGCCCCCCGACCGTGCCGAGAAACACGACGTACAGGATGGAAACGACAAGATCGAGCTGGCCGAGCCGCCGTAGGCTGGCAAATATCCATGCGCCGAATGTGGAGCCGATAATGCCGCCGAACAGCAGCACTGAACCCAGCTTGAAATCGATCGCATTGCGCTTGTAATGTGCCAGCGCGCCGGAAAAAGACGAGGCGATGACCTGGTTTGCGCCAGTGGCGACGGCTACAGCTGGCGGAATATTGTAAAATATCAGCAAGGGCGTAATCAGAAACCCGCCGCCGACGCCAAACATGCCGGACAGAAAACCGACCGCCGCGCCCATGGCCAGCAGCACGAACAGATTCACCGAAAGCTCGGCTATTGGCAGATAGATGCCCAAAATCGGTCCTTCAACGCGTCAGCGCCAGCACAGTCTCTATGACGGCATGCGGCGGCAGCATCCCGGAAACGAAAATTGCCGCCGCATTATCATGATATTTGAATCAAATTAGGATTTTGTAACTGAAAAGGCCCGGGCGGAATTATCGCCCGGGCCTGATGTATTTGGGTCAGCCTATTTGGCTTTGGCGAGCAGCGAGCGGACCAGCGCCTCGTCTACCTCGCCGGTCGACTTCATGCCGTTGGCGGCCTGATAGGCGGCGATGGCTTTTGTCGTCTTGCCGCCCATAACGCCATCCGGAGCGCCCGCGTCATAGCCGTTTTTGGCGAGGATCAGCTGGATGTTGCGGATAGCTTTTTTCATGTTCACCGGCGGCTCGCCGACGCTGGCGGTCTGGCCGGGGCTTTCCTTCCATGAATCAGGAATCTCCACCGCGTTCACCGCAGGCTCGGCGTCCTTGGCTTTCCATAAGTCGGTTGCCGCGCGCGCCTTAGCCAACTGTTCCGGCCGCATCGCATTGGCGATCTCGTCGCGCTTGGATGCCGCGTCCTTGTCGCCGGCTTTGGCGGCAAGCGCAAACCATTTGTAGGATTCCTCAAGGTTCTGCTTCACGCCAAGCCCTTTGGCGGCGAGAATGCCGAGATTGTACTGGCTGTCCTTGACGCCGAATTCGGCGGCCTTGGTGAACCATGTGGCGGCGGAATCATTGTCCACCGGCCCGCTGGCGCCCATGGCGAACAAAACGGCGAGATTATGCATGGCGCTGGAATTGCCCTGCTCGGCGGCCATTTGATACCATGTCTTGGCCTTGCCCGCGTCGCGCTCGACGCCGAGGCCCTTCTCGTAGAAACTGCCGATGCGGAACTGCGCCGGCGCAAAGCCCGCGTCAGCGGCTTTGGCATAATATTTTGCCGCCTGCTTGAGGTCTTTCTCCACGCCGCGCCCATCGGAGTAACGGCTGCCGACTTCAAAAAACGCCTTGGCGTCGCCCGAAGCCGCAGCCTCGCGCAGCGCGATCGGCCCGGCGTCCGCCGGCGGCATTTCCGAAATGCCGGCAGGTTTCATCGGCGCAGCGGCGTCTGAGGGCGCCTTCGCCATCGCGTCTGCCGGCGCATCCACCGCCTTGTCCGGCGCAATGTCCAGTGGCGAGGCGGCGACAGTCTCGGCGGAGACCGCAGGCTCGATGCCATCCGGCGACGGCTTGTTCATCGGCATGACTGGCAAATCAGCGGACGCGGTTGGCGCCATCATGGCGTCGGCGGCGTTGGGAGCCTTGTCAATCACGCGCACGCTGCTTTCGGCCGGCGCCACTTCGGCTTTGACGGGATCAAGCTTTGCGCTTTCGGACCCGGCAGATGCCTTTTCGTCGATAATGACCGGAGTTTCCGACTGTGCCGTCTCCGATGAGTTGGAAAAATATGCTTTGCCAAGCTGCAGCCCGGCCAAAGCGACAATAACGGCGGCGATTGCCATGAACAGCGGTTTGCGCTGGCGGGTAAAAAGATCAGCCACGCCTGATTTTTGCACCGGATCAGCTTTACCGGAGGCCTTCTTCAGAATTTCGGCTTCGGCGGCGGCGGCTTGCGCGGCGCGCCGGGCTGCGGCGATCAGGTCGGATTTGACGACATTGTCGCCGCCCGCGTCATTGCGGCTTTGGCGCTCTTCGCGCACCCGTTTCATAATTGAGTTGAGATCGGGCGCGCCGCTGCCGGGCTCAATCGGCTCGTTGGCTTCCAAGCCTTCGAATGGCGATGCCTGAGGCATGGAAGGCGAAGGGTCGCCTGCCAGCTTCGCCTCTGTTTTGGTCTCGCCGCGCACGGCGCGCGAAAGGCCGCCGAGGATGGAAGATTTCGCAACAGGCTCAGCCTGGGCGCTGCGCATGTCTTCCGCCGCCGCCGCAGCGGCTGCCGCTGCCGCTGCCGGCGAGCGTGTGACCGTGCGAACTGGCTCGCGGATTTCCGGCTCAAACGCCGGCTCCTCAGGATCAAGCGCCGGAGCGGCGGAGCCAAAGTCAAAGCTGCGGGCGGGAATGGCGGTGGACGCTGCCAAAGCGGCTGTGCGCATTGGCGAAAGAACCGGCGCGGCAGTGTCAATTTCAATCGTCGACAGCCGGTCGACGATTTTCAAAAGCGTGTCGTGGATGGCCTCAAAGGTGCGCGAGTTTCGGTCGTCGGCTTTGCGCGCCATGGCCTCAAGCGATTTCAGGTCATTGGCAAGGTCAAGCACCGCCTCGCGCTCGCCAGCGTTTGCCTGTGGAAACGACATGTTACGTATCGCGTCTTCGGCGGCTTTGCGCGCCGCGTCCAAGAGCGCGTCGCGGTTGGCGCTGAGCGAGGTTTCGATTGCCGAAAGCCGTGGAGAAATGTCCTCAAACTCCGCCATCGGCGCGGCGGGCCTGTCGAGCTGCAGGCTGAGATTCTTCACCTGCGCCTCAAGATCGCGGATGATGCCCGGATCAACCGACTGTGCTGACGACTTCTTCTGCTTCTCGTCCACCTTATGATAAAAGTCGGCGAAGCGGCTGTTGATGAGCTCCAGGATTTCAGGGTTCTGCTGCGACGGGGCGCTGTCAGTGTCTTCAATGCGCTGCGTCAGCTCCTGCAGCCGCCCTTCCAAGTCGCGGAAATAGCCGAGGGTCTGGTCAGTCGCGTCGCGGCTCTTCTTGTCGATGGCGCTGGCGATTTCATACAGCCGGTTCTCCAACCCCTGCAGCATCAGGTCAGAGTTCTGTTCGGCGGGCTTCTCCGAGATTTTCCGCGATATTACTTCGATCTGTCCGGCAAGGCGCGCGATCTGCTCTTCCGGCATGGCGGTTGAACGGGCCAACTCGTCAAACCGCTCGGTCAGCCCCGCTATTCGGGATGCCATGTGCTCGGCGAGCGTGAGAGCCGAATCGTCGGCCGCTATCTCTTCAACGCGCCCGGACAGCGCCGACAGCCGTGCTTCAATGCGCTCAAACGGCGTGTAGTCAATGCTGATCGAGGGCGCGGATACTGATGAAGCGACGATGGCGCGGCTGATTTCGTCAAGGCGCGACTCGATGACTTCCAGATGCTCCGCTGAAACGCCGGGGTTCTGGCGCGAAAGCCCGTCAAGCGCCGTTGCCAGCACCCGCACCTTTTCCTCCAGGGACTGCAAAGAGAGCGACTGCGGCAGGCTGTCCACCGCGCTCTGGATCTCTTCAAGGCGGCCGGCGAGCTTTTCAAAGGCCGGATCGGAATCCAGCGGCCTCTGCTCATAGGCCTCCCAGCTGCGGCCAACCGAGCGCAGCGTGTCTTCGCGCGCCAGCATTCCGACATTGCGTTTCAGTTCTTCGATCTCGCGGCGCAATAGCTCGCCGGTCTTGTCGGCGGGCCGCTCGGTCAAACCTCTGATATCAGCGCGAAGGCGGTTGATTTCTACGGATACGGCGTTGAGGCCGTTGAAATTCTCTTCTTCGCGCCTAGCCTGTTCAATATCCTGCGCAAGCCGCGACAAGGAATGCGAAGGCGCTGGGGTCGGGGCGGCAGGGCGCGCGTAGGCGGGCGGGGCGTAGCCGAGGCGGTCGTCCCGCTGGCTGAATTGCACGCCGAGCTGCTGGAAGCGTTCGGCGTAATCATCGCGGCGCGGAAGCGGCGCGGGGTCCTGGCGCGGCCCGAGATTTCCAACGCGGGCTTCAAGCCCGTTCAGCGTGCGTTCCAAATCATCCAGCGCAGACGCTCCCCGGCGCGTCCGGTTGGCGTTCAATCCGTCATAGACGTTTCTTCTGGAAGTCATGTCAGCGTCCGCTCTTCTGTCACAGGCACGAAAATAGAATGCACCGGTTCAGACCCATGCGCGACGCAATACGGATGA
>JANMMM010000162.1:0-2021 GCA_031373225.1 Phyllobacteriaceae bacterium
CAAGCCGATCTCGGCGCAGGCAGGCCTTGCGCAGGTCCGCGCGATCACCAGCGCCGGCCTGCACTCAGCTGACGACCTGTCGCAGATCAAGATCCCGGTCTTCGTTGCCAACGGTGACAACGACCTGATGGTCGCCAGCGCGCACTCCAAGGACATGGCGGCCCGGCTGCCGGACTCCCGGTTACAGATCTATCCGGACTCGGGTCACGGCGGCGTGTTTCAGCACCATCAGCAGTTTGTGCCGGAGGTCCTCGACTTCTTAGGCGGAAATTGATGAGTCGGCCGGCCTTCCTGACGGTCGATGCTTTCCGAATTACACCTCGTCACCGCAATGCCGAGGTCCATGTCGCCGCCAGCCAAATGACCTGTTCTGATATTGACAAGAAGAACTCCATCGCAGACGGATTGTTTTTCCGCAGGGACGGAAGGCCATACACAATGTCATGAGGAAGCGATCACATGTCGACAACCCGCCGGCTTGAAGAATTGGGATTGAAGCTTCCGGTGCCCAAAGAGCCAGCCGCAAACTATGCCAACTGCGTCCGCCTGGGGAACCTGCTTTATCTGTCCGGCACCGTGCCGGTTCTGCCCAATGGCGATGTCGCGACCGGAAAGGTTGGCCGGGACGTGACGGCGGATGAAGCCGTTGTCCATGCAAGGCTGGTTGGCCTGCATCTTCTGGCGCTGATCAAGCAGGAAATCGGCGACCTCGACCAAATCGTCCGCATCATCAAGATTCTGGGAATGGTCAATGCCGTGCCAGACTTCAAGGAGCATTCGCGGGTCATTAACGGCTGCTCGGATCTGTTCACAGACCTATTTGGCGCGCGTCACGCCCGCTCGGCCGTTGGGGTGGGAAGCCTGCCCTTCGGAATCTCGGTTGAAATTGAGGCAATCGTTGAAGTGAAGTAGCGAGTACCGCGCGCCGCTGCCCCTCAGTTCATCCGCCCCATATACGCCATCACCAGCGCCGCCATCCGCGCATCCCTTGCGCGTGCGGAATCCTCGCCAAGAATCACCGCGATCATCTGTTTGTCGCCGCGCTCGACGGAGGTGACCAGATTGAAGCCCGACGCCTTGGTGTAGCCGGTCTTGATGCCATTGGCGCCGGCGATCATGTTGAGCGCCTTGTTGTGGCCGGTGACTGTGCGGCCTGCGACGTTGAACTGTTTCAGGCCAAAGTACGAAAAATGCTGCGGAAATTTGCGGCGCAGCGCGACGCCGAGCTTCGCCATGTCCTCGGCGGTGGTGACCTGCGCCGGGTCGTGCAGGCCGGAGGCATTGCGGAAAGTCGTGCGGCTCATGCCGATGGCGCGGGCCTTGGCGGTCATCCGCGCGGCAAACGCGTCTTCGCTGCCGCCGAGAAACTCCGCAAGGGCAACCGAAATGTCATTGGCCGACTTCACCGTGATCGCGCGAATGGCGGTGTCCACATCGATTGTCTCGCCAGCTCTGAGGCCAATCTTGGACGGCGGCTGTCCCGCAGCGCTGGCAGAAATTGGGACGAGCGTCGTCTTGTCGATCTGACCGCCTTGCAGCGCCTCAAATACGAGATAGAGCGTCATCATCTTGGTGAGAGATGCCGGGTAACGCACGGCGTTCTGCGAATAGCCATACAGCTCCTTGCCGCTCGACATATCGATCACCACCGAGGCGTAGCGCTCCGGCTGGGCGTTGCTCACGGCCTTGCGGGCGTCGAGCACTTCTGATGTTTGACAGGAGGCGAGCAGCAGTGCTGTCACAAGGACCGAGGCCAGATTTCGCACAATGGAAACATGCCGGGTGAAACGCGCTGCGGTCAACGCAAAATCCTTCTGTCCAAGCCCCCGCGCCGAGTTACTCCGAATCGGGCGCTTTGCGCAAGTGATTCATTGGGTCATCAGCAATTCTAAATGCCTCGTTTATTCCGCCCTTTTCTGAGGCAAGGCTCATTTTTCATCAGGGCGGTGGATTTGAGGTGATGAGGGTTTGGAGGAGGACGGTCCAGTTGGGGAAGATGTGGTAGGCGGACAGAGTGGCGA
>JANMMM010000277.1:0-36650 GCA_031373225.1 Phyllobacteriaceae bacterium
TGGTAGTGTGCGTTAAGTTCTGCAAATTCGCCGGGAGGGCGGCGGCCATGGCAGGCTGGTGATGTTCAACGTCACTGATTCCCCGAAAGGAACGCCGCCATGACCAAGAGTGAAGTAAAATCCGCCAGCGCCGCCGTCAAAGACATTCTGCTTTCGAATCCGCAAGGACTGCACGAAGTGATCCGCGTGGTGATGCAGGAGGTGCTTGAGGCTGAGATGGACGAGGCGCTGGGCGCGGGCAAGAGCGAGCGGACGCCGGATCGGCTTGGCTACCGTTCGGGCTATTACGGGCGCACGCTGGTGACGCGGGTGGGCAAGCTGGAGCTTCGGGTTCCGCAGGACCGTGCCGGACGCTTCTCGACCGAATTGTTTGAGCGCTATCAGCGCTCCGAGCGGGCCTTGGTGGCGACGCTCGCCGAGATGTATGTGCAGGGCGTGTCGACGCGCAAGGTCAAGGCGGTGACGGAGGAGCTGTGCGGCCACGCCTTCTCGGCCTCGTCGATCTCGGCCATTAACAAGCGGCTGGACGAGAGCCTGAAGGCCTTTGCCGAGCGCCCGCTTCAGGAGCCCTTCCCCTATCTGATCATGGACGCGCGCTATGAGAAGGTGCGCGAGGCCGGCATTGTCATGAGCCAGGCGGTGCTGATCGCAATCGGCATCGCCTGGGACGGAAGGCGCCAGATCCTGAGCGTGGAGATGGCGAACCGCGAGAGCCGCACGGCCTGGAAGGACTTTCTCGTGCGCCTGAGGGCGCGCGGCCTCAAGGGCGTTGAGTTTGCCGTCTCCGACGATCATGCCGGCCTGGTCGCGGCGATCAGCGAGGTTCTGCCGGAAGCCGCCTGGCAGCGCTGCTATGTCCACTTCCTGCGCAACGCGCTCGCCTATCTGCCGCGCAAACACAATGATGACTGCCTGCAGGAGCTCAGATGGATATACGACCGCCGCGACCTGGCCGAGGCGAGGGCCGACCTGTCCGCATGGCTGGCCAAATGGGCCGGCCGCTATCCGCGTCTGACAGACTGGGCCGAAGAGAACATCGATTCTACGCTGACCTTCTTCCGCCTGCCGCGCCAGCACCACAAGCACCTGAAAAGCTCAAACATGCTCGAGCGCCTCAACGAGGAAATCCGCCGCCGCACCCAGGTCGTGCGCGTTCGGCCTCGCCCCTCGAACCAGTGGCGGGCCGGGCCTCACTCCCCAACACCGAAAGCTGCCTGCGTCTCGTGCGCGCGCTCGCCGTCGAAACCAACGAAAACTGGATGGAGGCAAACAGATACATCAACATGGACGACCTGAGAGAACACAAGAAAATCGCAATGCGACAAGCCGCACGACCATCCCCATGGCCGCCGCCCTCCCGGCGAATTTGCAGAACTTGACGCACACTACCCCCGGAATCCAGAGCTGCGAAGAACGAGGTTTCGCTCCTCGCTTTGGGTTGGCTCGCTCCGCCAATCCTGCCATCCTTGCCCAATCGCCGACACACCATCTCTGGATTCCGGGTTCGGCTGCGCCGCCCCGGAATGACGGCCACGCTCAGAATCCTTTGAAAAAGAGATGCGTTTTGGCCAATAAAAAAAGGAAGCGGCGCCGCATGTGAATATTAACTGCCAAACACAAGTGCGGCCCCTCAGGTATTCACACCCAATTCCGCCAACCGCCCGATACACGCCTCATCAACTGAATCAAGCTCGGACAGCGTCTCTTCCAAATCCTTGCGCTTCTGCCGCAGTTCGGCGCGCTTTTCCTCGACGCGCTTCATCATCAGCCGCAGCTGTCCCGCCTCGCCCGGCGGCTCCTTGTACATCTGGATGATCTCGCCGATCTCCGAGATGGAAAACCCGAGGCGCTTGCCGCGCAGAATCTGCTTCAAGAGATGCCGGTCGCCCGGCCGGAACAGCCGAGTGCGACCGCGCCGCACCGGATGGATAAGCCCCTCATCCTCGTAAAAGCGGATTGTGCGCGTCGATATTCCGAACTCGCGGGTCAAATCGGTGATCGAATAAAATTCCCGCATGCCAGTCCCGAATCCTTGTTGTTATTATTGTTGTTTTTCATGGACCAAGACTTACGTAAAAGTCAATTACACCTTTGGTTCAAAGCCCGAACCACCATGTCGCGATGCCGAGAAAGCCGAGGAATCCCACAACGTCCGTCACCATTGTGACGAAAACGCTGGAGGCCAGCGCCGGGTCCGCCCCCGCCCGGTCGAGCAGCAGCGGAATTAGAATCCCCGCAAGCGCGGCCGAAAAAAGATTGACCATCATCGCCGCGCCGATGACGACGCCGAGGTCCGCCTGACCGAACCAGAAGGCGGCGACGCAGCCGATAATCAGCGCAAACAGCGCGCCGTTGGCCAGCCCGATCAGCGCCTCGCGCCTTATGACCCGCGCCGAATTATAAATATCAAGGTCGCGGGTGGCGAGCGCACGCACGGTGACTGTCATGGTCTGCGTGCCCGCATTGCCGCCCATCGAGGCGACAATCGGCATCAGCACGGCGAGCGCCACCATCTTCTCAATCGAAGCGTCAAACATGCCGATGACGGATGAGGAGAGCAAAGCTGTGAAAGTGTTGACCAGCAGCCAAGGCCAGCGCGATTTGGCGGTCTCTAGAAACCTGTCCGAAAGCTCTTCATCGCCGACGCCCGCAAGGCGCTTGATATCTTCGTCGGCCTCTTCCTGGATAACATCGACCACGTCGTCGATGGTCAGAACACCAACCAGCCGCTCGCTTTCATCGACCACAGCGGCGGAGAGAAGGTTATACTGCTGGAACAGCTGCGCCGCCTCTTCCTGGTCCATCGTGGCCGGAATAGCGTGGCGCGTCTCATGCATGATCTCGGCGATTTTTACGTCGCGTTTGGTGCGCAAGAGCCGGTCAAGGTCCACGGCGCCGGTAAGCTTGAACGACGGGTCAATCACATGGATCTGCGAAAACCGGTCCGGCAGGTCATTGTCGTCGCGCATATAGTCAATCGTCTGGCCGACGGTCCAATAGGCGGGCACGGCGACAAACTCCGATTGCATGCGCCGACCGGCCGAATCTTCCGGATAGTCCAGCGCCCGGCGCAGCCGCACGCGCTCGGTGAACGGCAGCTGGGCCAGAATGGCTTCCTGCTCGTCTTCGTCGAGGTCTTCCAGAATGTAGACCGCGTCGTCCGAATCCAGCTCCTGCACCGCGTCGGCCAGCTGGTCGGCAGCAAGGCTGTCGACAATTTCCATGCGGATGGCTTCGTCGAGCTCGGTCAGCGCCGAATAGTCGAATTCCTTGCCAAGCAGCTGCACCAGCGCGTTGCGCTGCTCCGGCTGCAGCGCCTCAAGCAGATCGGCAAGCTCGGTTTCATGCAGCCCAGCGACATCGGCGCTGAGCGTCAGCGTGTCACGGTCCGCGATGGCCGCGCCGATATGGGCGAGATAGGCGGGCAGAACCGTGTTGCTGTCGTCGTAGATTGACGGGTGAGCCTTCGTGTCGGGGGCGCTTTCGTCAGACATTTTCGGCGCTCCCTGCTTTTCCCGGAACACTTCTGGCCCAGCCCGCAATTGCTTGCAAGACAAAAGCTTTTTGACCCGCGGGGCGGCGGGCAAAAGGCTTGATGTCAGAATGTGAGGGTTTGTTCCCGGATGGTCTGGTGCGGTCGAGAAGACTCGAACTTCCACGAGTTGCCCCACAGCGACCTCAACGCTGCGCGTCTACCAATTCCGCCACGACCGCACGCGCCGGATGCCGAATGAACGGCTCGCGGCATGTAGCAAATCGGTTTTGGCGAAACAAGCGGGCGCGGGAAGAAAGTTTCGATAGCCGTTGCGCAAGCGGCAGGGCAAGCGCTTATTCCCCTTCTCCCCGCATATTCACCGACATGACCAGAACGGAGGAGAAGGGATTTCCGGCCCCGCAAATTCTTTCCGCCCATCGTCATGTTGAGGAGGTGGCCAATATGCCCGCCGAATCCCCAGCGAGGGCGGAAAGGAACCGCTGAACTGCGAAGTCAGTCCGCCAATATAAGAGATGCGGGCTGTCAATCACGGTTGACGCCGAGGATTTGCTCCGGCATCGGCCCCGGCATCGGTTGCGTGAAGTCAATGCCATGGACTTTCTTGCCATGGTTGCGGAACCAGACGTCGAACGGGTCGGTTGAGACAGCAAGCTTGGCGAAAGTCGCGCCGATATCCATGCCTTCGAGGAAAACCAGAACCAGCGGCCCCTGCGGCGCCGCCTGCACATACCAATGTTCCTTGGTGATGCCTACGCGCTGGTGGAACTTGTCGTACTCCGCCCGGCGCGGGCCGAGAATTTCGACGGCGGTGTCTTTGAGAACCTGCACGCCATTTTCAAGCGCGGGGGCGGCAAAGCAGATGGATTTCATGATCTTGTTCTCCAGTTGCAGCGCAGGTTTGATTGTGTGCGCCGACGCGCGCTGCGGGCGAAAGCGGCTGACATTGCCATATAGAGAAGGTAAAAAGTTCACCTGCGATCCCCCATGCGGGGGAGGCGCGGCCTTTTTCAAACAGGGGCCGGACCGAGCAATGCGCAGGCGAGTTCCATCCGGGATGATATATCGAGCTTGTCGAAGACCTGCTTTTTGTGCTGGTTGACGGTGTTAGGCGCACAGCCGAGCGCGGCGGCGATCGACTTGACGTCAAGACCGCGGACAAGGTTCAGCGCAACGCCGGCCTCGCGCGCGGAGAGGCCGAGGCGGCGCAGTGTATCGACGGCGTCAACCGGCCGCGCCGGTTCAAGAAACAGCGCAATGATTCCGGCTTGGGTCTGTCCCTCGTCAAGTCTCAGGCGGTACAGCGCCCCGTTTTCCGGACTGCGCAGCACAATTGACGAAATATGGGGCAGGAGCTCCGGCGGGCCGGTGGCAAGGCGGATTGCCAGTTGCAGGTCAAGCCGCCACGGGTGATCTCTATTCGAATAATTCAGCCAGTCCCGCGCCAAATCGCTGGCATAGACAATGTCGCCGCCTAGCCTGGCGAGGATGACACCGCTGGCGCAGCCCGGAACCGCCTCGCGCATGGCGGCAATGTCGATGCGCCGCACCGCTCTGCCGATATGGGGCGCTGAAGCGGACAGCAGCCGCAGGTCTGCCGCGCCAAAACATCCGCTGGCGGCGCTGCGGCTGAAGGTGAGAATCGCCTGCGGCGAACTATCGGCGCTGCACAGGCACTGAACTTCGTGCTGATAGCCAAACGGGCGCAGGTGAAACTCGAAGTAAGGGTCATCGTCAATGCGCGCAGCGTCACGCAACAGCATGCGCACGTCGACGGCGCGATAGCCGCGTTGAAACAAATGGTAGGGATCGGCCGCCGGTGTGCGCAGCAGCACCTTGTCAAGCAGCAAAGGCTTGGCCTCGTCCGGCCAATTGTCCGCCACGGCATCCAATAACAGGCCGGTTGCTGGATCAAGCTGGCTCGAGCAATAGGCGCTTGCGCCAGTCGCCGCGCGCAACAATCGACTGACCTTTGCGAGAAGCATAGACACGTTGTCCGCCATGGCGCAGACGCCAAGGACCCGCGAGAACGCAATCCGCTGTTTTGGGTCAAGCCGCGCCATCAGGCTGCCTCCCCACGCGACACATTAGGATCAGGCGTCGCAGAGGGCAAGTGAAGAAAATGCCAGTGTGCGTCGTTGAATATGACTGACACTCTGCGTGAACTGGCGCTGCCGCTATCCAACTTTTCCGCCGTCGCCATGGCTTCGGCGAACCAGCCGCGCCGCCTTTCCTCCGCAGACGGCGAGGACAAAGGGGCTTCCACCGAGCGCCTGAGAGGTCCATAATGGCACATGGACCAAACCGCCCTTCCCGCCTCGCGCAATTCGCTGGAAATCAGCTTTTTTGCCACCCCCGGCTCGCCGCCGGTGGAATGGCGCGTGACAGAGGGGCTGACGGATTATGCCGCCGCCGTCGCCTTCATGGACGCCCGCGCCGCCGCGATCCGTGAGGGTTCGGAGAACGAGCAGGTCTGGCTCCTGGAGCATCCGCCGCTCTACACGGCGGGCACAAGCGCCAATGCAGCCGACCTGATCCTTCCCAGCCGCTTTCCCGTCCATCAGACCGGACGCGGCGGGGAATACACCTATCACGGCCCCGGCCAGCGCGTTGTCTATGTTATGCTGGACTTGAAACGCCGCCGTGAGGATGTGCGCGCCTTCGTCGCCGCTTTGGAAGCATGGATCATCGGCGCGCTGGACGCTTTCAACGTCAAGGGCGAGCGCCGCGAAGACCGGGTCGGCGTCTGGGTGAAGAGGCCGGACAAGGCCTCTTTGCCGGACGGGTCCATGGCCGAGGACAAAATCGCCGCCATCGGTATCCGACTGAAGCGCTGGGTGTCTCTGCATGGCATATCACTGAATGTTGAACCCGATCTGGACCATTTTGACGGAATAGTTCCTTGCGGGATATCGCAATATGGCGTCACAAGCATTGCAGAGTTAGGTCTGACCGCAGACATGCAGGATGCCGATTCGGCGCTGCGGCTGGCCTTTGAGGAGATATTCGGGGAAACGCGGATCACAGCTGAAACTTAAACTTTCGGCGCTGCGTTTACCTAAGGACAGGCCCAGATGGCCGGGACAAGGGGAACTGGAACATGTCCGACGCAGCGACTGATGCCAAGCCGGCCCAAGGGCCGCTGATTTACCGCCAGACGCGCTGGACGCGGGCCACGCACTGGATCTGGGCGATCAGCCTGTTTTTTCTGATGATGACAGGCCTGCAAATTTTCAACGCCCATCCAAAGCTGTATTTCGGCCACCAGTCGGGTTTTGAATATGAGAACGCCTTTCTCGACATCGGCGCGAAGCAATCCGGCAACGATGTGGTCGGTTACACGAAAATCTTCGGAAAAGAATTCGACACGACAGGCTATCTTGGCGTTTCCGGGCCCAATTCGCTGAGCCTGAATTATCAGGCGTTCCCGGCGGCGCTGACCATCCCTTCCAACCGCAGCCTCGCCACAGGCCGCATTATTCATTTTTTCTTTGCCTGGATTTTGGTGAGCACGCTTCTGGTCTGGGCCATAGCCAGCATCGTCACCGGCCACATGCGCCGCGATCTGGTCATCACCGGCGCGGACCTGAGAAACCTGCCGCAGGACGTGAAGGACCATGCGCGGTTGAGATTCCACCACACCAAGGAATACAACACGCTGCAAAAGCTCGCTTACGCTAGCGTGCTGTTCATAGCTTTCCCGCTGATGATCCTGACGGGCCTTAGCATGTCGCCGAACTTCAACGCCTCCGCTCCGTGGCTCCTCGACATTTTCGGCGGCAGGCAGTCGGCGCGCACCATTCATTTCCTCACCATGATTTTCCTGATCGGCTTTTTCGTCATCCACATGCTGATGATCCTCGCCGCAGGGCCGATCAACGAACTGCGCTCGATCATCACCGGCTGGTACCGGGTCGACGCGCAAACCGGAAAGGACCACTGACATGTCCAAATTCCAACTCAACCGCCGCAAATTTCTGACCCATGCCGGACTTGGCGCTTCGGCGCTGACGCTCGCCGGATGTGATGTTCTTGACGGGCTGAACACGAAGGACAGCGCGGCGCGCGGCGTTGTCGAAAAGGCCAATAACCTGACCTACCGCGTCCAGCGCCTTCTCGGCGGCGGCCACACGCTTGCGCCGGAATACACACAGGCTGACATACTCCAGTCGCAGCATCCGAACGGCGTCACCGCGCCCGATGATGAGGATTACAAGGAAATGGCGGCCGCCAGTTTCGCCGATTACAAGCTGAGCGTCACCGGCCTCGTCGAAAAGCCTCTGGAGCTTTCCCGCGAAAACCTGATGGCCATGCCGGCGCAGACGCAGATCACCCGGCACGACTGTGTGGAAGGCTGGAGCTGCATCGCCAAATGGACCGGCCCGCGCCTGTCTCAGGTGCTGAATGAGGCGAAGCCTAAACTTGAGGCGAGTTTTGTCGTCTTCCACTGCTTCGACACGATAGAAAAAAGCCTGTCGGGTTCGTTCAAATATTACGAAAGCATTGACCTGATCGACGCGTATCACCCGCAGACTATCCTCGCCTACGGCCTCAACGACAAGCCGCTGCCTATCGAAAACGGCGCGCCTCTGCGGGTGCGCGTCGAGCGCCAGCTGGGCTACAAGATGGCAAAATATGTGCACACGATTGAGCTGGTCGCGTCTTTTGCCGATATCGAGGGCGGCAAGGGCGGCTATTGGGAAGACAATGGCTATGACTGGTACGGCGGGATTTAGACGCCGCCGCTCCGAAGCCTGTCGCAAACTTTTTTCACAAGTCATCCAAACGCATGACGTGGCCCCGCTTGGCGGGGCGTATTGTGCTTCCATGGGCGCCAAAGGAGGCAGAAATGGACTACAATTTGTTGACCGCCGTTCATCCGCGCAAAGCTGTTCGAGTCAAAATGGACGCAAGGCAAGAGCAGGAATATTACGAGCGCGCAGCGCAGAGTCTGGCGCCGCTGGAGGAAGCGCATGCGCTCGTCACCCGCGCCCGGCGTTATGGCGGCGCGCTTATCGCGCTGATCCAGACACTGCGTGAAAACTTCGGCCATGGCATGACTTCCCACAAAGCGTTACACTGACGCAGCGATATGGCGGGCGCAATTGTTATGAGCGAAGACGAAGACAAGGCTGCGGTCCTTGCGGTTCTCGAAGCCGAAACCGCAGCCTTTCTGAGGCGGGACCCCGATGCAATGGCGGCGCATTGGGTCCACTCGCCGCAGGCTCGGCGCATGCATTCGCACGTGAATCTTGGGGTTAGGGTATTCGAGGGCTGGGACGCTATCGACGCTCATCACAGGAATGTGGTCGCTTTCATCCCCAATTCCTTTGCCGCGGCCCGCATTCGCCGGGAGCGGATGAATGTGGTTGTCAACGGCGACACCGCCTGGGTCACCTATGACCAAATTGGCGACGAGGCGGACGACAAATTCTACATGACTGGCATGCAGCGTGAGCTTACCATTCTTCATCGCGTCGCCGGTCAATGGAAGATGGCCTGCGTGGTGGTCATGCAGCGCGCCATCGACCATGAAACCTGCCCGCTCATTGAAGTCGCTCCGGACAAAAGAGTGCTCTGGATGAACCGCGCCGCCCATGCGCAAATCAACGATCATCCGGTTCTGGTCGTCAGCGCCGGCCGGCTGCGGGCCCGGAACCGGAGCCGCGAAGCCGGTCTCCAAAAAGCGGTTGCGTGGGCTGACAATCATTTGCAGGGCATCTTGCCGCCCTCGCCGCCAAACCGCCCCGCGCGCGCCGTCATCCTCGGCGAAAGTGACGACGCTGCTCCCATCTTCTGTTGGGTGCTGATCGAAGATGCGAAGATTCTGGTGTCCTTCAACGACGACCAAATGCTCAAACGCCGCATCGCCAGCGCCAAAGACATTTACGGGCTCACAAATGCCCATGCCCAAGTGGCGCTGCTGCTTGCCCAAGGCCATGACCCGTCCCTTGCGGCGAAAAAGCTCGGTGTCAGCATCAACACCGTCCGCACCCACGTGCAGCGAATGTTCGACAAGACTGGGGCGCGCAGCCAATCAGCCTTGGTCGGCCTTCTCCTCAGCGCTGAGGCACCAACAGCGAGATGATTTGGGATTGAAGCATCGAAGGACGGAACCAATCCTAGCTGAACTGAGCCAGACCCCAGACCGTTCCGGATGCGTGCGCGACGAAAGTCGCCGCCAGCCCGGCCAAGATGGCCGCGCGCTCGCGCCCTGTCATCGGCTGAAGCGCGTGGCGTGGCTTAAATGACGGTCCGTTGGTCATCAGACTCAAGAGCGCGAACACGGCACCGACCGGCAGCAGCACAGAAACCGAAAAGCCAGCATAAAGACCGATCAAAAGAAGCGCGCCCAAGAGCGTGAATGAAGACAGCGCCTGCGCCCATTTGCTGGTGAACACCTGGCGGATCACCTGACCGCCGTCGAATTTCCACACCGGCACGAGATTTGCGAGGTTGAACACAGCGCCTATCATGCCGAAGGCGGCGAGACAGGCTGCAAGCCCGTTCCAGCCATGCGACACAGCCACCGGATAGAGGGTTATCGCCGCCATCACCGGAAAAACAGAGAAACCCGCACCCAGAAGCGCCGAGAACCCCACCTCAAAATGCCGGTCATAGGGCCGCCCGCCCAGCGCGATGCCGCCAAGGATTGGAATGAAAATCATCCGCGCCGACTTGTGCCCCATAATGCGGAAGGCGAACATGTGGCCGAACTCGTGCAGCGCCACAACCAAAGTCAGCATGGAAGACAGGATCAGCCCGGTCGGCGTCAGCCCGAAGAACGGCCATAGAATCATGGCGGAAATGAACGCCATGCCGACCTGCGTCAGCGGCCGCTCAAACATGCCGATGTCGCGGTATTTGCCGCTCTCGGCCCAGATTTTGAGGCCCATCAGCTGGCGGCGGATCTTGAAATAGCGGAAGCCGAGGAAGGCGAAGCCGCGGTATCTGTCGGTCTCAGATACAGTGACGGCGCAGCCGGTGTCGGTCTCGGCAATGGACACCCGCTCATGATAGTGCTGCCAGAACGCCGGATCGAGCGTCGTGTCATCAACGATGCGCAGCCGGTAGCTCACCTCGGGCGTCAGCTCTTCAAGGCAGACTTTTCGCTCAATCGGCTCGCCGTAGCGGTCGTCATAGGAAATCCGGATTTTGCCAAATTTCTGCGTTCCAGGCTCAAGCTCTGAAGATATGATTGTTCCGTTCCACGAGGCGTTGGCGCCAAACGGATAAAGCGCGCTCCAGACCCTGCCGCGCGCCGCCGATGTGTGCATGGTCCGCGTCACGGTGCGCGCGCCCAGCGGTATCGCCAGCAAAAGCCAGATCAGGCCGAGGTTGAGCATCGTGAGGGCCACGATCATGACCAGACTTGAAATTTGCATTGCGCCTCGGCTTTTTCTTGTTGTTCAGGCTTGGATTGGTCAGGCGACCTTGTCGAGAAGCGGCTGCAGGATCGGGTGGATGCCAGTCGATTCCTTTTTAAGGAAGCGGAGAAGCGAGACTTCGTTCTCATGCAGAACGCCATCGCGTCCGATTCGCTCGGACACCCATTTCGCCTCATTGGCGTCAACCAGTTCGGATTCCTTCATCGCGGCTTCATAGGCTTCGTTCTTTTCGGCGTAAGCGTCTTCCAGCGTGCGGTCATTTTTATACGCGTCGATGATGCCGGAAAGGCCGCCTGAAACCATGCGCCCGAAGAACCCGTCAATATTGACGCTAGTGTCCTCGACCCATTTATCCTGACGAAGCGCGTCCTCGCGCGACGGCGCGCGGTAACCGGAGGCGCAGAGGATGAAACTGGCGATGGCCTTGGTGAAAAGCTCGTTCCACGCCGGATCATTGAGCGCTTCGGCGGTCTGGTCGTTGAGGTCAAACAGCACTTCCACCTCAGCGCGGCTGAGCGCGGCATTGTCCTGGCCGCCAAAGGCGTAAAGCACCCGGCGCAGCATCTTGACGTCATCCTGCGATATTTTGGCTGTGCCGGCGTCATTGGCCAGCACCTGCCGCGCCACCGCCTTCAGGCCCATGGCTGAAAGGCTCTCCGGCGCGGACCTGGCTTTCTCCAGCACATGCACCAAAAGACCTGTGGTCGTCTCGGCGCTGTCATTGGCGAGTGTGTTCTCCAGCCAGACGGCGTTGTCCTGCGAAATATAGCCCGCCGGACGCTCCTGATGCACGATATAGTCTGAGACTGCCTCATACAGGAACGGCGCCCATTCGGCGCACTTTTCTTTGGATGCGCGGTCGATGTCGAGCAGCATCTGTGCCTCGCCACGCGTCATGACACCGTCCTCAAAGACATTGCGCCGCAGCTCCAGCACGTTTTCCTGCGTCACGCGCGCCGAATTCAGCATCTGCGCCATGAATGCATCCAGAATCAGTTCAGGCATGTCGGTCCCCTTGACGAAAATTGAATCCCACTGACGTCAAGTATATCAGCGCGGCTTTGCCAAACGGCTAAGTTTTATGGTTAAGGCCCGGTAAACGACCGATTTTCCGGCAGGTGACAAGCGTCTCGCCATGCGCTAAAACCCAATTATGCCGTGGGGTGAAACCCAACTGGTTTGCGGGAGAGCGCCGGGCAGCCGGACGCCGAAGGGGAACTAGCCCATAATCTCTCAGGCAAACGTACCGTGGACTGGTCAAGGCACTCTGGAAAGTCGGGTTCAGGCGTCAAGCTTTCCCGCGCCGAAGGTGTAAGTGCTGCCGACAGGGTTCCGGCTGCGCGAGTCTCTCAGGCTTCAGACAGAGGGGCAGGAAGGGTGCAATGACGCGCCCTGCTTGCGCTTGGTCTGGAGGACACATGACGGATACGCCTTTAAGAGAACTTCCCCTCAAACACCTGCATGACGCGGCCGGCGCCAAGTCCGGCGGCTTCGCGGGCTGGAACATGCCCCTCACCTACCCGCTCGGCGTGATGAAGGAGCATATCCATTGCCGCGCGTCAGCGGGGCTGTTTGATATTTCGCACATGAAGCTGTTCATGGCCGAAGGCGAAAATGTCGACACGATGATCGCCCGCGCCTGCCCGGTGGATCCGACTGCCATTGAGGCCGGGGAATCGAAATACACTTTTCTCCTGAACCACGATGCCGGGATGATCGATGATCTCATCGTCACCCGGTTTTCGCCGACCCGCTTCCTCATCGTCGCCAACGCCTCGCGCGCCGACGTGGATCACGCCGAGCTGAACGCCTTCGCCAAAGCGCTGGATTGCACCCTGACGCCGCTCGACCGCGTGCTCCTCGCGCTTCAGGGTCCGAAAGCCGCTGAAGTTCTGACGGACACCGGAATCGAAGGCGGGTCGCTCACCTTCATGCGCGGCCTTGAGCTTCCCGGCGGCGGCATCGTCACCCGCTCTGGCTACACGGGCGAGGACGGTTTCGAAATCTCCCTGCCCGTGGGCAAAGCCGATGAAATCGCCGCCAAACTCGCAGCCGATCCGCGCGTCGAATGGATCGGCCTCGCCGCCCGCGACTCGCTGCGGCTGGAGGCCGGATTATGCCTCTATGGCAATGACATGGACGAGACCGTTGATCCTGCCAGCGCAGCTTTGACCTGGGCCATTCCCAAGACAATCCGCCAGAACGGCCAGTTCCGCGGCGCAAAAGCTCTGGAAAAAATCATGGCGGCGGGCGCGGAACTCAAGCGCGTCGGCCTCAAACCCGAAGGCCGCCAGCCGGTTCGCGGCGGGGCGGAGCTGTTCTCGGAAAACGGCACAAAAATTGGCCATGTCACCTCTGGCGGCTTCGGCCCCTCAGCGAACCACCCCGTCGCCATGGGCTATGTTCCCAAGCCCCTTTCAACGCCCGGAACCATTGTTTTCGCTGACGTGCGCGGAACGAAAATCCCCGTCGCCGTCCACACCCTTCCCTTCGTTCCCCACACCTATTTCAGAGGATAAATCATGGCTAAGACCTACTTCACCGACGAACATGAATGGATCCGCGTCGAAGGCGCAACCGCCACGGTCGGCATCACGCAGCATGCGCAGGAGCAGCTGGGCGACCTGGTGTTTGTTGACCTGCCCAAAGTTGGCGCGGCGCTGAAAAAGGGCGGCGCGTCGGTCGTTGTCGAATCCGTCAAAGCCGCTTCGGACGTCTACGCTCCGGCGGATGGCACCGTGACGGAAGTCAACGCCGCCACAGCAGCTGATCCGCAGCTGGTGAATTCCGCGCCGCAGAGTGACGGCTGGCTCTGGAAAATGACGCTGACTGACCCATCTCAGCTGGAGGCCATGATGGACGAGGCCGCATACTTGAAGATGGTGGGCTAAAGCATGACGCAGGCAGCAAAATTTTCCTCCCGCCATATCGGGCCGCAGGAGTCCGACCAGCGTGAGATGCTGAAGACGCTCGGCATTCCCTCGCTGGAGACGCTGATCTCGCAGACCATCCCCGCCCCAATCCGCTTCCACGGCGCGCTGAACCTGCCCGAGGCGCTGAGCGAGGCGGACGCGCTTGATGAACTTCGCATCAAACTCGATCAAAACAAGCCGCTGAAGAGCTTCATCGGACAGGGCTATCACGGCACGCATGTGCCGCCGGTCATCCTGCGCAACCTGTTTGAAAACCCCGCCTGGTACACCGCCTACACGCCATACCAAGCCGAGATCAGCCAGGGCCGTCTGGAAATGCTGTTTCATTTCCAGACGTTAGTCTGCGAACTTACAGGCTTGGACGTCGCCTCCGCCTCGCTGCTGGACGAGGCCACCGCCGTCGCCGAAGCCGCAGCGCTGGCCGTGCGGCATCATAAAAGCGAGCGCACGCAAATCGTCATTCTCGGCGCGCTGCATCCGCAGACCGTCGATGTGCTCAACACCCGCGCCGGACCGATGGGCCTGACCGTGGACTGCGAAAACATCGGCGAAAACACCGCCGCCGTGATCGTGCCCTGGCCGGACACGCACGGCATCTATCACGACCATTCCCAAGCCATTGAACTTGCAAAGAAAAACGGCGCACTGGTCATCGCCGCCGCCGACCCGCTGGCGCTTGTTCTGCTTGAATCCCCGGCCAAATGGGGCGCGGACATGTCGGCTGGCTCGATGCAGCGCTTCGGCGTGCCGTTGGCGTTCGGCGGCCCGCACGCCGCCTATCTCGCCGTCACCAACGCGCTGACCCGCCTGATGCCGGGCCGTCTCGTCGGCCAGTCGCTCGACGCCGCAGGCCGTCCGGGCTACCGGCTCGCCTTGCAAACCCGCGAGCAGCATATCCGCCGCGACAAAGCGACCTCAAACATCTGCACCGCGCAGGCACTGCTCGCTAATATGGCGGCGGCCTATTCGGTCTGGCACGGACCCGAAGGGCTGGCTTCTATCGCCGGTCAGGTTCACGACCTCGCCTCGCGCTTTGCTTCTGCTGTGAAGGAAGCGGGCTATGCTATTGAAAATAACACCTTCTTCGATTGTGTCACTGTAAAAGCGCCGGGAAAAGCGGCTGAACTTGCTTCACAAGCCGAAAGGTCAGGCCGCTTCATCCGCATCATCGACGCCGACCGCGTCAGCGTCAATTTTGACGAAGCCTCCAGCGAAGTGGACGCGTTCGAGCTGGCTGAGCTGTTCGGCGCGTCAACCCTGCCCGCCGACGGCATCGCCAAGCTCCCGGCCCGCCGCTCCGGCTCATTCATGAGCCAGCCGGTGTTCCATGCGCACCGCTCGGAAACCGAAATGATGCGCTTCCTGCGCAAGCTGGCCGACAAGGATCTGGCGCTCGACCGCGCCATGATCCCGCTCGGCTCCTGCACGATGAAACTGAACGCCGCCGCCGAAATGATCCCCGTGTCGTGGCCAAGCATCGCCAATCTGCACCCGTTCGCGCCAGACAAAAACTCCAAGGGCATCCGCGACATGATCGGCGAGCTTGAGGCTTGGCTGTGCGAAATCACCGGCTTCGCCGCCGTCTCGCTGCAGCCCAACGCCGGCAGCCAAGGCGAATATGCCGGGCTTCTGGCGATCCGCGCTTATCACGCCTCGCGCAAACAGGCGCGCCGCACCATCTGCCTCATCCCCTCCTCCGCCCACGGCACCAACCCCGCCAGCGCCATAATGGCCGGTCTGGATGTGGTCGTCGTCCGCTGCACCGACAGCGGCGACATCGACATGGATGATCTGCGCGGCAAGGCTGCGCACCATGCCGCCAATCTGGCCGCGCTGATGGTCACCTATCCGTCCACGCATGGCGTGTTTGAGCCAACGATCAAGGACATCTGCGAAATCATTCACGGCTATGGCGGCCAGGTCTATCTCGACGGCGCCAATCTCAACGCTCTTGTCGGACTCGCCCGCCCCGGCGACATTGGCGCGGATGTCTGCCACATGAACCTGCACAAGACCTTCGCCATTCCGCATGGCGGCGGCGGGCCGGGCGTCGGGCCGATCGGCGTCGCCGCGCATCTGAAAAAGTTCCTGCCCGGCCATGTGACCCGCAAGACAAGCCGCGCCGTCTCCGCCGCCCCCTGGGGCAGCGCCAGCATCCTCGCCATTTCATGGATGTACATCCGCATGCTCGGCCCGGACGGCGTCAAGCGCGCCTCGGAAGTGGCGATCCTGTCGGCGAACTATATCGCCAAGAAACTCGGCGGCCATTTCCCCATCGTCTACACCGGCGAAAACGGCCGCGTCGCGCACGAATGCATCCTCGACATCAGAGGCTTCAAGGAAACAGCCGGCGTCAGCGTCGAAGATGTCGCCAAGCGCCTCATCGATTACGGCTTCCATGCCCCGACCATGTCTTGGCCTGTGACAGGAACTTTAATGGTAGAGCCGACCGAGTCCGAACCGAAAGAGGAGCTGGGCCGTTTCATCGCTGCGATGAGTTCCATTGCCGGTGAAATCGCCAAGATTGCCAAGGGTGAATGGCCGCGCGAGGATAATCCGCTGATCAACGCCCCACACACAGCGGAGGAAGCCGTCGCTGACGAATGGGCGCACGCATATTCCCGCAAAACCGCCGCTTTTCCCGGAGGCGCGGGCCAGTACGAGTCCAAATACTGGCCGCCGGTGGCGCGCATCGACAATGTCTATGGCGACCGCAACCTCGTCTGCTCCTGCCCGCCGCTGGAACAGCTTGCAGGGTAAGGGCATGGTGTCTGCATAAAACGGCGGGGACTCTCTCTTGCGAAATTTGGGCTTGGCCCTTGTTAAGTCCAAATTTTTGATGGTGGCGCGCGGGGTTATCGTGGAGCTTGGCGTTTCGCGCGCCTTTTCATCGGACCTTTGCTTTCAAAAAGATGCCGAGCGCATTCCCGCCTTCTGGCTGATCGACCCTTTGACGCGCTTGCATCGGAGGATTGCAAATTGGCGAAGGATCGGAAGAACATCTAAATCCTGCCGTCCATGTCGGTTTCCGACCGCATTGATCATGTGTTCGAGAACAGGTGTGTTCCCATGAATGACGACCCGTCGACTGCGCCGCCGACTATTGGCGATCAAAGAAGCGCTCGAAAGTCTGCCGCGTCAGGCGCACTGGAGGGTGCGGGGCGTGATGGCCCGCGAGGCCAAGGTCTTTAATCCAGGCCGCTCCTCTCTCATGCACCTCGCCTTTGCGCCAGGGTTCCACCCGACAGGCCAGCGCGTGATCGACGTGGTCCTTGGCGACTGCCACTACTTTGCGCCTGAGGCTTGGCATTGGTCGGACACGTCCTGAGCCATTTCAGCTTTGCGGGATCCTGCGCACATGTACGGCGGACTAGCCGGGCGCGCATTGGCACGCGTGTCGGGCAAACTGGCTAAACCTCTTCCAGTTCTATCAGCGTTCCCATAAAATCCTTCGGATGCAGGAACAGCACCGGCTTGCCATGCGCGCCAGCCTTCGGATCGCCATTGCCAAGCACCCGCGCCCCGCCTGCCTTGAGATGGTCGCGCGCGGCGATGATGTCGGTGACTTCATAGCAGAGGTGATGCATGCCGCCGGATGGATTTTTGGCGAGGAACGCCGCAATCGGCGAGTTGTCGCCGAGCGGCTCCAGCAGCTCGATCTTGGTGTTGGCAAGCTCGACGAAGACCACCGTCACCCCATGCTCTGGCAGCGCCTGCGGTTCGGTGAGCTTTGCCCCGAGCGCAGCGCGGTATTGCGCGCACGCCGCCGTCAAATCCGGCACCGCGAGCGCTACATGATTAAGCCTTCCCAGCATTTAGACCTGCGTGACAAACACCGTGACAATCGGCTTCTTGCCCCAAAAGTCCTCGGCGGCGGAGCGGACTGCGCGGCGCATGGCCTCGCGCACCAACTCCAGATCGCGGCGTTTGACGCGTGGGATTGAGTCAAATGCGCTCATCGCCGCGTCGAAAAGGACATCATCCACCTCGTCGCCTTTGATCTGGATCGATGGCAGTCCAAATGACTCAAGGTCCGGGTCGCCGACAATATTGTATTTCCCATCTACCGTGACCGACAGGCCGACATGGCCCGCGAATGCCAGTTTGCGGCGCTCGCCAATTCCGGCCTCGTCGAAATCGCCGAGCACTTTGCCGTCCTTGTAGATGCGCCCATGCGGCGCATCGTCGATCACTTCCGCCCTGCCCGGCGCGAGGCGCAGCATGTCGCCGTTGCGCACGCGGGCGACCTGGCCGATGCCCTCGTTTGCGCCCAGCGCCGCCTGCGCCGTCAGATGCGCCGCTTCGCCATGCACCGGCACAAGGATCTGCGGCTTGACCCATGCATACATTTTCTTCAGCTCATTGCGGCGCGGGTGGCCGGAGACATGCACCAGCTGCTGCTCGTCGGTGATGATTTCGATGCCCTGATCGATCAGCTTGTTTTTGATGTCGAGGATGGCCTTTTCATTGCCCGGAATGGTGCGGGAGGAGAAAATCACCGTGTCGCCCGGCACGAATTTGATCGAGCGCATCTCGTCGTTTGCCAGCTTTGCCAGCGCCGCGCGCGATTCGCCTTGGCTGCCGGTGAGGATGACGACGCAGTTCTGCCGCGGCAGCGAGGCAAAGTCGTCTTCGGCCAGCGTCTCCGGCATGCCTTCCATATAGCCAAGCTCGCCGGACACTTCGAGCATCCGCTTCATCGAGCGGCCAAGCACAATGACCGAGCGCCCGGCGTCGCGCGCGGCCAGCATGACGTTGCGGATGCGGCCGACGTTGGACGAGAAGGACGTGACCGCGACGCGGCCTTTGGCCTCTATGATAATTTTGGTGAGGTTCACGCCGACGGCCTTCTCCGAGGGCGAGTCCCCCTCGCGCATGGCGTTGGTGGAATCGCACATCAGCGCCAGAACGCCTTCCGCGCCTATCTCGCTGAAGCGCTTGCCGTCCGTCGGCAGGCCCATCGACGGCGTGTCATCGAGTTTCCAATCGCCGGTGTGAACGATTGTGCCGAGCGGTGTGCGGATGGCGAGCGCAACCGGTTCCGGTATGGAATGGGTGACGTTGATGGCTTCGATCTCGAACGGGCCGATATTGAAACGGTCGCCGACCTTGTAGACGGTCAACGGAATCTTCTCGACGCCCGGTTCAAAAAACCGCTTGGCCTCAAGCAGCCCGGCGCAGAAAGGCGTCACAAACACCGGAACGCGAAGCCGTGGCCACAGGTCCATCACCGCGCCATAATGGTCCTCATGCGCATGGGTGATGACCATGCCCAGAATATTAGCGCGTTCGCCTTCGAGAAACCGGATGTCGGGCAGTACAAGGTCAACGCCGGGAAGGTCCGGCCCCGGAAAGGTCACGCCGCAGTCGATGATGATCCATTTGCGCATGGTTGGCGGGCCGAACCCGTAAAGCGCCATGTTCATGCCGATTTCGCCGACGCCGCCGAGTGGCAGAAAGACGAGTTCGTTCTTATTGTCCTTAGTCATGCTTTTCCTAGCTTAAACGGGTGGGCCGAAGAAGACATCGCCCGCCGAGATGTGCCTTATCTCGCTGTTTTGTAGGCGCAACACAAGCCGCCCCGCAGCGTCTATGTCCTCGAAAACACCTTCAAGCTGGCCAGCGGGCAGATTGACATTGATTTTCTCACCAATTCCGCCAGCCAGGTTCAGCCATTCCGAGCGAATTTGCGGAAAGCCCTTGCCGTGGTTCCAAGCCCCAAGCGTTGCCGCCATATTGTGAGCGAGGTGTTGAAAAAGTGCATCCGGCTTTGTTGCAAGACCCAGCTCAGCCAAGTCAGTGGCTTGATACAGCGCCGGGTCCGGGTGGTGCGCGCAGTTGATGCCGATGCCGATGGAGACCGCCAAGGGCCCTTCCTCCAAAGCCAGGCTTTCGAGCAGAATGCCGCTGATCTTCTTGCCATTGGCAAGAATGTCATTCGGCCATTTGATTCTGAACTCATGCCGCCCTGCTCCCGGGAGGGAGGCCAGCGCGCCATGCACGGCGCAGGCGACGGCCAAGGGCAGCGTGCCGAGCTTTTCAAGGTCGTGCGCCGGGTCAATGAGCAGCAGGGAACAATAGAGGTTTCCCCGCTCGGACACCCATGGCCTTCCCTGCCTGCCCTTGCCCTGAACCTGCCGCGCGGCGCTTATCCAGAGCCTGCCGGGATCGCCGGACTTTGCGGCGGCGAGCGCGTCGGCGTTGGTGGAGCCGGTTTCGTCGAGTTCGGTGAGACGCCAGCCGGGCAGTCCCTGTATCGGATTTGGCATTTTCTAGAAAAACGACCCCGCCGCCACCTGCGCGACAAAGCTCACCGGCCCGCCGATCACGACATAGAACAGCACAAACGCGCCCGACACGCCTAATACGGCGCGCAGTTCGAACGGCATGTCGAGGACTCCTTCCTTGGCGTCGTCGAACCACATGATTTTGATAATGCGCAGATAATAATAAGCGCCCACCACCGAGGCCAGAACGCCGATGACCGAGAGCGCGTAAAGGTCGGCTTCAATGGCGGCGAGGAAGACGTACCATTTTCCCCAGAACCCGGCGAGCGGCGGGATGCCTGCGAGCGAGAACATCAGGATAGTGAGCGCAATGGCCATCCAGGGATTGGTTTTGGAAATGCCGGCGAGGTCCGAAATATTCTCGACATTGCCGTCTTTGGTGCGCATCGCGAGGATGCAGGCGAATGTGCCGAGCGTCATGACGAGATAGATCAGCATGTAAATGGCGACACCCTTGACGCCGGCCTGCGTGCCCGCGGCAAGGCCGACCAGCGCGAAGCCGACATGGCCGATGGAGGAGAAAGCCATCAGCCGTTTGATGTTGGTCTGGCCGATGGCGGCGAAGGCGCCGAGCAGCATTGAGGCGATGGAGATGAAGACGATCACCTGCTGCCAGTCGGCCTTGACCGGAATAAACCCGTCCATGACAACGCGCACCAGCATCGCCATCGCCGCCATTTTCGGCGCGGCGGCGAAGAAGGCGGTCACCGGCGTCGGCGCGCCCTCATAAACGTCCGGCGTCCACATGTGGAACGGCACGGCGGAAATCTTGAACGACAAGCCCGCGAGGATGAAGACAAGACCGAACAGGAGGCCGATCTGGCGCTCAGAGCCGGTCAGCGCCGTGGCGATTTCGGCAAAGCCGATCTGGCCGGTGAAGCCGTAGACCAGCGAAATGCCGTAGAGCAGCATGCCGGACGACAGCGCGCCGAGGACGAAATATTTAAGGCCGGCCTCGGTGGATTTCAGGTTCTCGCGGTTGAACGCGGCCACGACGTAAAGCGCCAGCGACTGCAGCTCCAGCCCCATATAGAGCGCCAGCATATTGTTGGCGGAGACCATAAGCATCATGCCCAAGGTGGAGAGCAGCACGAGAATGGGGAACTCGAACTTGTTGAGCTTGTCCTGTTCAGCAAAAGGCATCGACATCCACAGCGTGAAGAAAGCGCCGATGAGGACCAGCATTTTCATGAAGCCTGCGAAGGAATCGCTGGTGTAGCCGCTGCCAAATGCGTTGCCGGCGGAACCCATAGTCACGAACCATGCCGCGAGCGCCAAAACGCCAAGCGACAGCCAAGTCACCAGCTTGAACGCGCCAGCTTTCGAATAGACGCCAACCATCAGCAGGATAACCGCGCCCAGGGCGACGATGACTTCCGGCGCGGCGAGGGAGAAACTGGCGGAAAAGTCAGCCAACATGGGCGCGTCCCTCGTTTTTGTCGATCAATCGTCCAGCCTCGGCGCTGCCCCTCATCCGCCCTGCGGGCACCTTCTCCCCGCAAGAAGCGGGGAGAAGGAAAGAACGGCGCACTTCTTCCCTTCTCCCCGTTCTTACGGGGAGAAGGTGGCCCGAAGGGTCGGATGAGGGGCAGCGCCGAAAGAGCAAATTTGTCATTTCACCGCCCCCGCCGCCGCGAGCGCGGCTTGGTTGGCGGTGGAATAGTCTGATATCAGCGCATCGACGGACACGGCGGTCGCGTCGAACACCGGCTTTGGATAGACGCCGTAGAAGAGGACGAGGAAGACCAGCGGATAGAGGATCGCCTTCTCGCGCCTTGAAAGATCAAGCAGACCCTTGAGGCTTTCCTTGTCGAGCGTGCCGAAAATCACCCGGCGGTAAAGCCACAGCGCATAGGCGGCGGAGAGGATGACGCCGAGCGTCGCAAATGCCGCCACCCAGGTGTTGACGCGGAACGCCCCCATCAAAGTGAGGAACTCGCCGACAAACGAGGATGTGCCCGGCAGGCCGACATTGGCCATGGTGAAAATCATCAGCGCCACGGCATATTTCGGCATATTGTGCACCAGCCCGCCATAGGCGGCGATATCGCGCGTGTGCATCCGGTCGTAGATGACGCCGACGCACAGGAACAGCGCGCCGGAGACGAGGCCGTGGCTGAGCATCTGGAAAATGCCGCCCTGAATGCCCTGCACATTGGCGGTGAAAATACCCATCGTCACATAACCCATATGCGCTACAGAGGAATAGGCGATCAGCTTCTTCATGTCCTCCTGCATCAGCGCCACCAGCGAGGTGTAGATGATGGCGACGATGGAGAGGGTGAAAACGAAGGGCGCAAAATACTCGCTGGCGATGGGAAACATCGGCAGTGAGAAGCGCAGGAAACCGTAGCCGCCCATTTTCAACAGGATTGCCGCAAGGATCACCGATCCCGCCGTCGGCGCTTCAACGTGCGCGTCGGGCAGCCAGGTGTGCACCGGCCACATCGGCATTTTCACCGCGAACGAGGCGAAGAAGGCGAGCCAAAGCCATGTCTGCATCCCAGCCGGGAACTCATATTTCAACAACGCCGGAATATCGGTCGTGCCGGCCTGCCAATACATCGCCATGATCGCGAGCAGCATCAGCACCGAGCCGAGCAGGGTGTAGAGGAAGAATTTGAACGAGGCATAGACGCGCCGCTTGCCACCCCAGACGCCGATGATCAGGAACATCGGGATGAGGCCGGCTTCGAAATACACGTAGAAAAGCACGATGTCGAGCGCGGTGAACACGCCGATCATCAACGTCTCGAGAATGAGGAAGGCGATGAAATAGGACTTAACACGCGTCTCGACCGATTCCCAGCTCGCCGCGATACAGAACGGCATGAGGAAGGTGGTGAGAATGACGAACAGCATCGATATGCCGTCCACGCCCAGATGATAGCGGATGCCGCCGTCCAGCCACGGCTTGTTCTCGACAAACTGGAAATCCGCCGTTGTGGTGTCAAAGCCGGTCCAGATCAGCAGCGACACGAGGAATGTCGCAAGCGTCGTGAACAGCGCGATCCAGCGGATGTTGCGCCGGCCGGATTCCTCATTGTCATTGATGAACATCATCAGAACGACGCCGACGATGGGCAGGAACGTGATGGTCGAGAGTATTGGCCAGCCGGTCATTGCAGCATCATCCAGGTTACGAGCGCTGCGACGCCGATCAGCATGGCGAAGGCGTAGTGATACAGATAGCCGGTCTGCAACTTGACGACGCGGGCCGTCACATCGCCGACGCGGGCGGAAATGCCGTCCGGCCCCATCCCGTCAATGACAAAGCCGTCGCCCTTTTTCCACAGGAACCTGCCGAGCCACATGGCGGGGCGCACGAACAGGAAGTCGTACAGCTCGTCGAAATACCACTTGTTGAGCAGGAATTTATAAAGGCCCTGATGCTGCGCGGCGAGCGCCTTCGGCGTTTCGGGCGAGCGGATGTAGAATTGGTAGGCGACGAGAAAGCCTGAGAACATGGCAATGAAGGGAACCCATTTCACCAACGTCGGCACATGGTGGAATTCTTCCAGAATCTTGTTCTCCGCGCCGGTGAACAGTGCGCCCTTCCAGAATTCGGCATATTCGGCGCCGAAAAAGTAACCCTCGAACAGCACGCCCGCCAAAAGCGCGCCCGCGCCGAGAATATAGAGCGGCACCAGCATGACATTCGGCGATTCGTGCACATGGTGCATCACGTCATGGCTGGCGCGCTCATGGCCGTGGAAGGTCATGAAAATTAAGCGCCACGAATAGAAGCTGGTGAAGAATGCGGCGATGGCGAGGAGGCCAAAGGCATAGCCCGCCGCGCCATTTGTTCCCGCATAGGCGGATTCAATGATCGCGTCTTTCGAGAAGAAACCCGCCGTGCCGATCATCGTGCCGGGAATGCCGAGGCCCGTCAGGGCGACCGTGCCGACCACCATCAGCCAGTAGGTCTTTGGAATGTAAGTGCGCAGGCCGCCCATATGGCGCATGTCCTGCTCATTCGACACGGCGTGGATGACCGAGCCTGCGCCGAGGAACAGCAGCGCCTTGAAGAAGGCGTGGGTGAACAGGTGAAACATGCCCGCGCCATAGGCGCCGACGCCCATGGCGACGAACATGTAGCCCAGCTGCGAACAGGTCGAATAGGCGATGACGCGCTTGATGTCGTTCTGCACCAGGCCGACCGTGGCGGCGAAGAAGGCGGTGGTTGCGCCGACGATGGTGACAACGGTCAGCGCCGTCTGCGACAATTCAAAAATCGGCGACATGCGCGCGACGAGGAAGACGCCCGCAGTCACCATGGTCGCCGCATGGATCAGCGCAGAGACTGGAGTCGGGCCTTCCATCGCATCGGGAAGCCAAGTGTGCAGGAGAAACTGCGCCGACTTGCCGCATGCGCCCATGAACAGAAGCAGCGCCACAACGGTGACAGCGCCCTGTTTGTCGAGCTCGTAGCCGAGGAAGTTCAGCACCGTCTGGCCCGTGCTGCCCTCAGCCGGAATATAGGTCGCGGCGTTGGCGAAAATATCCTGGAAATTCACCGATCCGAACAGAACGTAAATTCCGAATATGCCAAGCGCGAAGCCGAAATCGCCGACGCGGTTGACGATGAAGGCCTTGATCGCGGCGGCGTTCGCCGACGGCTTTTTGTACCAGAAACCGATCAGAAGGTATGAGGCGAGACCGACGCCCTCCCAGCCGAAGAACATCTGCACGAGATTGTCCGCCGTCACCAGAGCCAGCATGGCGAAGGTGAACAGCGACAGATAGGCGAAGAAGCGCGGCCGGTCGGGGTCGTGGTGCATGTAGCCGATGGAGTAGATGTGCACGAGCGAGGAGACGGTGTTGACCACGACCAGCATCACGGCGGTCAGCGTGTCAACGCGCAAGGCCCAGTCAACATTCAGGTTTCCGGACTGGATGAAGGACAGGACATGCACCCGGAAGGCTTCCCCCTCGCCGAGCGCCACATTGAAAAACACAATCCATGACAGCAGAGCGGCGATGACCAGAAAGCCGGACGTGACATATTCCGACGCTTTCGCGCCGATGCCCTCGCCGAACAGGCCTGCGATCAGAAAGCCGATAAGCGGCAGGAAAACAATGGCTTGAACCATGACCGCCTCAGCCTTTCATCATGTTGATGTCCTCAACCGCGATGGAGCCGCGGTTGCGGTAATAGACAACGAGGATTGCCAGACCGATGGCCGCCTCCGCCGCCGCCACGGTGAGGACGAAGAGCGCAAAAATCTGGCCCGTCAAATCATTCAGCGCCGCCGAGAAGGCGACGAAGTTGAGGTTGACCGCCAAGAGGATCAACTCGACCGACATCAGGATGACGATGACATTCTTGCGGTTCAGGAACACGCCGAAAACGCCAAGCGTGAACAGGATGGCGGAGACGGTGAGATAGTGTGCGATGCCGATGGTCACAGCCCTGCCCCCGATTTGACTTTGACTATCTCAACCGCAGTCTCCGGCGAGCGCGCGACCTGCACGGAGATATTCTGCCTCTTGACGCCGGGCTTATGCCGAAGCGTCAGGACAATCGCGCCGATCATGGCGACGAGAAGCACGAGACCGGCGATCTGGAAATAGAGGACATAGTCCGTGTAAAGCACGTCACCCAAGGCCGCCGTGTTGCTGCGTTTTGCCAAATCCGGGATCGGCTGCGCCGTCGCCGCGCCGATTTTGGGCGCAAAGGCTGAGCCGCCGAGTACGATGATGAGTTCCGCCGCCAGAACGATGCCGACCAGCGCGCCGATAGGCGCATATTCCAGCGCGCCCTTCTTCAGTTCGGCGAAATCCACATCCAGCATCATGACCACAAACAGGAACAGCACCGCCACCGCGCCGACATAGACCACGACCAAAATCATCGCGAGGAATTCGGCCCCGGTCAGCATGAACAGACCCGCGGCGTTGAAGAACGTCAGGATCAGGAACAAAACCGAATGCACGGGATTGCGCGCGGCGATCACCATGAAGGCGCTCGCCACGGCGGTGAAGGCGAACAGATAAAAGAATATCGCCTGCAGACCTGTCAGCATGGGTTCCCCCGGTTCACTTCCCTCTGGCTTTCACGACTCCCACCGTAAAAACCGCGTGTCTCTTAAGACAGGCTCTCCGGCCCGTCCACCCTCAAAGCGTCAGCGATACGGCGCGTCAATCGCAATGTTCGCCGCCAGCTCCCGTTCCCAGCGGTCGCCGTTGGCGAGCAGCCGCTCCTTGTCATAATAAAGCTCTTCGCGCGTCTCGACAGCGAATTCGAAATTCGGCCCCTCGACAATCGCATCGACCGGGCAGGCTTCCTGGCAGAAGCCGCAATAGATGCATTTGACCATGTCAATGTCGTAGCGCACCGTGCGCCGCGTGCCGTCATTGCCGCGCGGCCCCGCCTCAATCGTGATCGCCTGCGCCGGGCAGATCGCCTCGCACAGTTTGCAGGCAATGCAGCGCTCCTCGCCGTTCGGATAGCGCCGCAGCGCATGTTCGCCGCGGAAGCGCGGCGAGACCGGGCCCTTCTCATGCGGATAGTTCAGCGTCGCCTTTGGCGCGAAGAACTGGCGCATGCCGAGGAAGAAAGCGCTGACAAATTCCGCGAGAAGTAGCGATTTTGCGGCTTGGGCGAGGACACTCATATGTTTCTCCTTACGCGCTGAAGCCGGTGAGCTTCAGAAATGCCGCCGTGGCGACGACCATGAACAACGAGATCGGCAGGAAGACTTTCCAGCCGAGCCGCATCAGCTGGTCATAGCGGTAGCGCGGCACGATGGTTTTCACCATCGAGATCATGAAAAACACCGCGCAGATCTTGATGACGAACCAGACAACGCCCGGCACCCAGGTGAACGGGGCGAAATCAAACGGCGGCAGCCATCCGCCGAGGAAAAGTATCGTCATCAGCGCACACATCAGCAGGATGGCGATATATTCGCCAAGCATGAACAGGAGATACGGCGTCGAGGAATATTCCAGCATATGGCCGGCGACCAGCTCGGACTCCGCCTCCACCAGATCAAACGGCGGGCGGTTGGTTTCGGCAAGCGCCGAGATGAAGAAGATCACAAACATCGGAAACAGCGACAGCCAATGCCAGTCGAGGAAAGAGTTCCAAAGACCGAGCCGCGTGCCGAGCCCATCGCGCTGCGACAGCACAATGTCGCTCATGTTGAGCGAGCCGACGCAGAGCAGCACGGTGATGATGACAAAGCCGATGGAGACTTCGTAGGACACCATCTGCGCCGCAGAGCGCAGCGCGCCGAGGAATGGATATTTCGAGTTCGACGCCCAGCCGGCCATAATGACGCCGTAGACGCCGAGCGAAGAAAGCGCGAAAACATAAAGCACGCCGACATTGATCGAGGCGATCTCCCACCCTTGAGCCACCGGGATCACCGCCCAGCCGGCCAGCGCCAGCACCGAGAAAACCAGCGGCGCGAGCAGGAACACGCCCTTGTTGGCGCCCGAGGGAATGATCGGCTCCTTGACGACGAACTTCAAAAGATCGGCGAAGGATTGAAGCAATCCCCATGGGCCCACGACATTCGGTCCCCGCCGCAGCATGACCGCCGCCCAGATTTTGCGGTCGGCGTAGAGGATGAAGGCCGTGAAGACCAGGAGGGCGACCAGCAGGACAAGCGATTGCAGTCCAATCCAAAGGCCGGGTATCACATAGGTTCCGAAAAATCCGTCCATGTTCACTCCGCCGCCTGTTTGAACCCGCCCGCCGCCAGCGCGGAACATTCGGCCATGACGGCGGAGGCGCGGGCGATGGGGTTGGTGAGATAGAAGTCTTTGACCGAGGACGCGAACACGCCCTTGCCGAGTTTGCCGCCGAGTTTGGCGGCATTGGCGACATCCGCCGCCGTCCCCGCCTTGACGCCGTCAATATCGGCAAAATGCGGAAACTCGGCATAGAGCTTGCCGCGCAGCGCGCTCAGCGAGTCAAACGGCAGACGGTGGCCGAGCGTGTCGGAAAGCGCGCGCAGGATCGCCCAGTCTTCCTTCGCTTCACCCGGGGCAAATCCCGCCCTATTGGTCATCTGCACGCGGCCCTCGGTGTTGACGAAGGTGCCGGACTTTTCCGTGTAGGCCGCGCCGGGAAGAATAACATCGGCGCAGTGCGCGCCATTGTCGCCATGCGTGCCGATATAAATTGTGAACGCGTTGCCGATCTTGGCCGTGTCAATTTCATCTGCGCCGAGCAGGAACAGCACATCCATCGCGCCTATCATGCCCTTCACATCCTTGGCCGATTTGCCGGGAACAAAGCCGAGGTCGAGCCCGCCGACGCGGGAGGCGGCGGTGTGAAGGACGGCGAAACCGTTCCAGTCATCGGTGACGGCGTTAACGCTGATGGCAAGCTTGGCGGCAAGGCCGAGAACGGCAGCGCCGTCCGAGCCGGTCAAAGCGCCCTGCCCGACGATGATCAGCGGCTTCTTCGCGGCTTTCAGCGCCTTGAAGAATTTGCCGTTGCCTTCAGCAAAATCTTTCAGCGTCTCCGCCCCGGCGCCGAGATGCTCATACTCATAACGCAATTCGCCGCCCTCGCCGATCACGCCGATGGGCATGCCGTTGGCGCGCCAAGTCTTGCGGATGCGGGCGTTAAGGACTGCGGCCTCGAAGCGCGGATTGGAGCCGATGATCAGCAGCGCGTCGGCTTCCTCGATGCGCTCAATGCCGGGATTGAAAATATAGGAGCCGCGCCCCAGCGACGGATCGAGCGCCGCGCCATCCTGGCGGCAGTCGATGTTTTCCGAGCCAAGGCTGCCCATCAGCGTCTTCAGCGCAAACATTTCCTCGACCGAAGCCAAGTCGCCGGCAATCGCGCCGATCTTCTCGCCACTTGTCTTCGCCACAGCCTTGGCTATCGCCTCAAAAGCCTCCGGCCATGTCGCAGGCTTCAGCGACTTTCCCTGCCGCACATAAGGGCGGTCGAGACGCTGCGTCTTCAATCCGTCCCAGATGAAGCGGGTCTTGTCGGAAATCCACTCCTCATTCACCGCCTCGTTGATGCGCGGCAGGATGCGCATGACTTCGCGTCCTCTTGTGTCAACACGAATTGCCGAGCCGACAGCGTCCATCACATCGATGCTCTCGGTCTTGTTCAGCTCCCACGGACGGGCGTTGAACTCATACGGCTTGGAGGTCAGCGCGCCGACGGGGCAAAGGTCGATGACATTGCCCTGAAGTTCTGACGTCATCGCCTGCTCAAGATAGGTGGTGATCTCGGCATCCTCGCCGCGGCCGAGCAGGCCAAGCTCGGTGACGCCGGCGACTTCCGTCGAGAAGCGGACGCAGCGGGTGCAATGGATGCAGCGCGTCATGATCGTTTTGACCAGCGGGCCGATATATTTGTCCTCAACGGCGCGCTTGTTTTCCTTATACCGCGTCCTGTCGCCGCCGAAGGCCATGGCCTGGTCCTGCAGGTCGCACTCGCCGCCCTGATCGCAGATCGGGCAGTCGAGCGGGTGGTTGATGAGGAGAAACTCCATCACCCCCTCGCGCGCCTTCTTGACCATCGGCGTGTTGGTGAAAATCTCCGGCAGTTCGCCGTTCGGGCCGGGGCGCACGTCGCGCACGCCCATGGCGCAGGACGCGGCGGGCTTGGGCGGCCCGCCCTTCACTTCAATCAGGCACATGCGGCAATTGCCGGCCACCGACAGGCGCTCATGAAAACAAAAGCGCGGCACTTCCGCTCCCGCCGCCTCCGCCGCCTGAAGGAGCGTGTAGTGGTCGGGAACCTCCACCTCGATGCCGTCTACTTTGAGCCTTGCCATTGTTCAGTTTCCAAATGTCATGCGCAGCGCTGGCTTTGCCAGAGCTTGATATGCGGCAGGTGCGACCAATTGAACGCATAGCCGCTGTTTCCGTGAAGGTCGAGATGGTCAAGGCGCTCTTTCGCCTCTTGAAGGGTTGGACGATGCCCTTCCTCCACATGCCACATGACGAAATGGTGCGATTTCATCGCGTCAAACCATTCGGCTTTGCGGTTATAGAATTTCTTGTGGACCGTGTTCCAGACAAAATGCTCGAGCTGCTCAGCTGATTCCCAGACCGTCAGGTTTGCCGCCGCGTCCGGCCAAGGCGTCGGCAGGTGGAAGGCGCTGCCGGTCTCATCCTTGTGCATCCAGACATAGCCCGGCATCGTCGCCGCGAGGCCATTGATGCGCGCGAGATTGTCCACGAAGTCCGCAATGCGCGGATCGTCAAGCTTGTACTTGGGGACGGCGATATTGAGTTCGGCGAGATGCATTTTCCGGCCCTCTAAAACGCGGCCAAGGCGGTAACGACCATGAGCGCGATCGTCGTCAGCGAACCCAGCACGTGCAGGCCGGTGCGAAGGCTGCCGCCCTTGGCCAGCGCGCCGCCGCGCAGGTAGACGAAGCTGTATGCCACACGGATCGCCAGAAAGGCCCAGACCAGCATGGCGAGCAGGCCGGGGCCAACGCCCAGCATGATCGCCAGTATCGCCGGCGCAACGAATGAAAAAATCGATTCGACGGTGTTGGCATGGGCCCGGTCAAGCCTAAACAGAAAGTTCTCGTCGCGCGCATCCGCAACCGGCCCACCAGCCAGCCCGTCCTTACCCTTGAATGGCCCGACGATATTGGCATGAATCAGCGGCAGCAGACAAATCAGCAGCAATCCCAGGATTCCGGCGCTGTAGGCTTCCATCACGTCAATCATCCTTATCGTGTGGCGGCGGGCTTCATTCAGCCCTCCGCCATCAGCTTGGCCTGCCCGCGCCAGTCGTCGCGCAGCACGCGGCCGTTCAATTGCAAATTCTTATCAACCTTCGCTGCATCCTCCGCTGTCCAGGAGGCGATTTGGGCAAGCGTGAAAATGCCGAGCTTGTTCAAAAGCAGCTCCAACTTGGGACCGATGCCGGAAATTACCTTCAGGTCCTCCGGTTTGGCCGGTGCGGGTTGAACAGGCTTGGAAGACTTGGCCTTCGCAGCGCTCTCGAAGGACAATACTTTCGCGGTCTCCTTCGCGGCCGGCTTCACTGCCTCCGCAGTTTTCACAGCAGGTTTCGGCAGCGCGCCGCCCTGCCCCGCCGCCGCAAACGCCTGCGACATCGCGCGGAGCATGTGCGCGGTCATCCCAAGCCCAAACGCCGTCCATGCCATGGCGAAGGCCATCGGATTGGCGGGGTTGAGCGGGGTTTTGTCGCCGTGCTCGGACATCTCTACTCCGCCGCCTGCAGGGCCGGAACCTGATGCGCGTTCCTGGAAAACTCCGCGATCCGCCTCTCGACTTCAGGCCGGAAATGCCGGAACAGGCCCTGGATCGGCCATGCCGCCGCGTCGCCCAATGCGCAGATCGTGTGGCCTTCAATCTGTTTGGTGACATCGAGCAGCATGTCGATCTCGCGCACATGCGCATTGCCGGTGACCATGCGCTCCATGACGCGCCACATCCAGCCCGTTCCTTCGCGGCACGGCGTGCACTGGCCGCAGCTTTCATGTTTGTAGAAATAGGCGAGCCGCGCGATGGCTTTGACGATATCGGTGCTCTTGTCCATGACAATGACCGCCGCCGTGCCGAACGAGGATTTGATATCCCGCATCCCGTCAAAATCCATCGGCGCGTCCATGATGGAAGCCGCCGGAACCAGCGGGCAGGATGACCCGCCCGGAATGACGGCAAGCAGATTGTCCGACCCGCCGCGCACGCCGCCGCAATGCGTGTCGATCAATTCGCGGAAGGTGATGCCCATCGTCTCTTCGACAGTGCAGGGATTGTTCACATGGCCAGAGATGCAGAACAGCTTTGTGCCGACATTGTTCGGACGGCCAAACGCTGAAAACCAGCCCGCGCCGCGCCGCAGAATGGTCGGCGCGACGGCGATGCTCTCGACATTGTTGACCGTGGTCGGGCAGCCATAGAGGCCCATATTGGCCGGGAACGGCGGCTTGAGGCGCGGCTGGCCCTTCTTGCCTTCAAGGCTTTCGAGCAGCGCCGTCTCCTCGCCGCAGATATAGGCGCCGGCGCCGTGATGGACGAACACATCCATATCCCAGCCCATCTTGTTGTTTTTGCCCAGGAATCCGGCTTCGTAAGCCTCGTCAATCGCCAGCTGCAGCGCCTCGCGCTCACGCACATATTCGCCGCGCACGTAGATATAGGCCGCGTTCGCGCCCATGGCGAAGCTCGAAATCAGGCAGCCCTCGACCAGCGTGTGCGGATCGTGCCGCATAATGTCGCGGTCCTTGCAGGTGCCGGGCTCGGATTCATCGGCGTTGACCACCAGATAATGCGGCCGCCCGTCCGAGACTTTCGGCATAAAAGACCATTTCATCCCCGTCGGAAAGCCCGCTCCGCCGCGCCCGCGCAGGCCCGACGCCTTCATCTCATTGACGATCCAGTCGCGGCCCTTTTCAAGGATCGCCTTGGTCCCGTCCCAGTGCCCTCGCGCCATCGCGCCTTTCAGCGAACGGTCATGGATGCCGTAGATATTGTTGAAGATGCGGTCTTTATCAGCGAGCATCAATGAACACCTTTTTAAAGCTGCGGACCATGTCGCAGACACTGTGAGCAACCACCCAAGCCAGAGCGCAAACGCCGAAGAAAAGAATTCCCTCGGATTTGGCGTGGCCGCCAGCAGCTACATAGTCGAGTGCATCCGCAACAAAGTAAAAATAAAGCACGGACCAAAGGCCGATCGCCAGCAGCCATTCGATGGCGAGCCAGATCATCCGGTGCGAAAACCGGGCTGCGGAGGGAGCGCTCATTCGCTGCCCTTCCTGCCCGGCTTCTCACCGACTGCCGATTCCGGCCGCCAGCCCTTGGCGAGTTTCTTGCACTGCTTGACCCATTCATCGCGCGCGGCGCGGCCTTTGAAGCCTTCGAGCCGCTCGTCAACCCAGGCAAGTTCGGATTTGCCCCAAGCGGCGATCTGGTCGAAATGCCAAATGCCCATGCCGTTGAGCATTTTCTCCAGCTTCGGCCCGACGCCCCAGATCAGTTTGAGGTCATCGCCCTTGCCGGCGCGCGGTTTGGCGAGAAGCTCCGGCTTACCGTCATTGGCGGCCTTGACAGAAGCGGCTTTTGGAACAGGAGCCGCTTTCGGTATCGATGCCAAGGCGGCGGGCGCAGCCGCTTTGGCCATGGTCGGCTTTTCCTGAGCTTTTACAGCTGGTTCCGCCGATTTCTTCGCAACAGGCTTCTGCGCCGCCGCCTTGTTGTCATTCAGCGAGGTCAGGCCTGTCACCGGCGCGGAATAGACGCGGGCAATCTGCGGCCCCGGCTTAACGCTTTCGCCCTTCCCGGCCTCAAACGCCTCAATGATTTCCTCAAGCCGCTTCGGCGTCAGGTCCTCATAGGTGTCGTTGAAAATCATCACCATCGGCGCGTTGACGCAGGCACCGAGGCATTCGACCTCTTCCCAGGACAGCGTGCCGGCCGCATTTGTGTGGAACTGGTCATGGTGGATTTTCGACCTGCACACCGCCATCAAATCTTCCGAGCCGCGCAGCATGCAGGGCGTCGTGCCGCAGACCTGCACATGCGCCTTGGTTCCCACCGGCTTCAGCTGAAACTGCGTATAGAAAGTCGCAACTTCCAGCGCCCTTATGCGCGGCATGTCGAGCATGTCCGCGATGTGCTCAATCGCGGCCTTGGTGACCCAGCCCTCCTGCTCCTGCGCCCGCATCATCAGCGGAATCACGGCGGACTGCTCGCGGCCCTTCGGATACTTCTTGATCTGCGCCTTGGCCCAGGCCGTGTTCGCCCTGTCAAAAGCGAAGGCGGCGGGCTGGACAGAGGCATCGGCGAGGCGGCGGACGGACATGTTATACCGGGCTCAAAGTTGACGGGGTTGCATAGAACCAAAGCATGAAGGCGATGCCGGCGAAACCGGCGATCAGACCGGCAAGCCAGCCATACATCACGTTCTGGGCGGAAAGTGCGGTCCAAAGACCGATGAAAAGCGCCACAAGGCCAAGCGCGCAGCCGATGAGGCCCATGCCGAGCGACGTCTGAACCTTGGGCAGGATGCCTGCCAGGGTCCATGTCTCGGCGTTGAACAGGCCGAGCACCACAGACATGCCGAGCACTGGCGGCACAACGCGGACGGCGTGGCGCATGAATTCGGCGCGGAGGGAGAAGACGGGGTTCACTGCGTTACGACCCCCGAATCCTGAAAGAACCAAATGACCAATGACAAGACCAGCAGCGAGAAACCGCCCCCGGCAATCCAGCCCAACAGCTTGTTCTGTCTCGCCTGTGCTGTGGAAAGCCCGATCCACAGCGCTGTAAGCGCGACAATGGAGGCCAATGCTGACGCGACCGCCGCTCGCAAGAGCTGCATGGAAACGTTTGTGAGCGACCAATCCTTGATATCAAAGAAAATCAAAAACGCCGATGACAGAATAACCAGCGGCACGGTTTCCCGCGCGGCCGATTTAACCCTCGCCTTGATGTCAATATCCAGCGTCATCAGCGGTCCACTTCGCCAAACACAATATCGAGCGAGCCCAGCACCGCCGCCACATCCGCCAGCATGTGCCCCTGGCAGATGAAATCCATCGCCTGCAGATGCACGGAGCCGGGCGCCAGGAGGGCGAAAGCGGGGGGCATCATAGTTCCCCCTCATCAAAGCCCAGTCCAAGCAAGTCAGATACAGAAACCAAAATTCCGGGCGGCGTCAGCTCAATCTCGCCGTTCTTGAAAAATCTTGTGTGCAAATCTCCTCCATCCGCATCCCGCGAGTGAAGAATTACCGCCGATATGTATGGGTCGATAATCAGATAATGCTGAATGCTGGCAACGCGGAAATACTCGGCGACTTTTGAGCCAGAGTCACTGCGCTTGCTCGATGGCGAAACCACTTCAGCCACAATGATAGGCTCATTGAGTAAAACAGAATCTGGGTCGCGGTGTGCGCACTGCACTGAGAAATCGGGCTCGCGGACAGTGGACTCGTCAATTCGCACTCCAGCGCCATCGGCAACCGCGCGACATTTTGACTTCGCCTTTTTCAAGGCGGTTCGGAAAGCAAGCCAAGCCTCGCTCTTGACGTCCAAGTGCCGGTTTGTTTCGGGCGACATCATGATAACTTCGCCTTGAACAAGTTCAAAACGGCCACTTTCCTGCGCATCGCACCAGCGCAGGTATTCGTCGCTCGTCATCTTGTTTTTCGGCAGTGCGCCCATCACCTGTCCACCTCGCCAAACACAATATCCAGTGAACCCAGCACCGCCGCCACATCGGCCAGCATATGCCCGCGGCAGATGAAATCCATCGCCTGCAGATGCGCAAAGCCGGGGGCGCGGAGTTTGCAGCGGTAGGGTTTGTTGGAGCCGTCGGAGACGAGATAGACGCCGAACTCGCCCTTTGGCGCCTCGACGGCGGCGTAGACTTCGCCAGCCGGCACGCGGTAGCCTTCGGTGTAGAGTTTGAAATGATGGATCAGCGCTTCCATCGAACGCTTCATCTCGCCGCGCGACGGCGGCACGATCTTGCCATCCATCGACGAGACCGGGCCAACCATCTCCTTGCCGAGAAGCAGATCAACACATTGGCGCATGATGCGCGCCGACTGGCGCATCTCTTCCATGCGGATCAGATAGCGGTCGTAATTGTCGCCGTTCTTGCCGATTGGAATATCAAATTCCATTTCGGAATAGCACTCATAGGGCTGGCTCTTGCGCAGGTCCCAGGCCGCGCCGGAGCCGCGCACCATGACGCCGGAAAAGCCCCAGGCCCAGGCGTCCTTGATGTCCACCACGCCGATATCGACATTGCGCTGCTTGAAAATCCGGTTGCCGGTCAGAAGATCGTCAAGGTTCTTCACCGTCTGCAGAAATGGATCAATCCATTTGCCGATGTCTTCGACGAGCTTCTGCGGAATGTCCTGATGCACGCCGCCGGGCCGGAAATAGGCCGCGTGCATGCGCGATCCTGACGCCCGTTCATAAAACACCATCAGTTTTTCGCGCTCTTCAAACCCCCAGAGCGGCGGCGTCAGCGCGCCGACGTCCAGCGCCTGCGTCGTCACGTTGAGCAGATGCGACAGGATGCGGCCGATCTCGCAATAAAGCACCCGGATCAGCTGCCCGCGCTTCGGCACCGTGATGCCCATCAGCTTTTCGACGGCCAAAGCAAACGCATGCTCCTGATTCATCGGCGCGACATAGTCGAGACGGTCGAAATAGGGGACGGCCTGTAGGTAGGTTTTGGTCTCGATCAGCTTTTCTGTACCGCGGTGCAAAAGGCCGATGTGCGGGTCAACCCGATCCACTACCTCGCCGTCGAGTTCGAGGACGAGACGCAGAACACCATGCGCAGCGGGATGCTGAGGGCCGAAATTGATGTTGAAGTTTCTGACTGAAGTCTCGGCCATTATTTCTTCGCTTTCTCGTCACCGGGCCACTGCATAAATGCCAAGACCCACCACAAGACCAAAACAGCAAACGGAACGATGCCAAAAAGTGCGGCCCATTTAGAAATCCCGGCTCGCGGCAATATTCTACAGAGCGGAACAATCGTGGCCGCGAAAAACAATGAAACAATCAGCCAATGCCATATTGAGAAACTACCCATCACTGCTTCGCCTTTTCATCGC
>JANMMM010000296.1:0-6294 GCA_031373225.1 Phyllobacteriaceae bacterium
CCGCTTGGGGCCAGGGCGCTCTACATTGTCCAGAACGGCGTGGACACGCTCTACCGCATCCACGGCTCGCCGGAATGGAAAAGCATCGGCAAAAAGGCCTCGTCCGGCTGCGTGCGGCTGATGAACCAGGACATTATCGACCTGTGGGAGCGCGTGCGGAAAAACTCGCCCGTTGTGGTGTTCGGCGAGGATTCGCCGCTGGCGGTGTCGGGGTGAATAATCAGCGTTGACCGACCGAAATGCGCTTGGTCTTCGCACGATCAAGCACCACTTCACAACCCTTTGCGTCAAAAGCGGCCTTGAAGTTAAACACACACCGCGACGGCCCTTGGTCATGCAGATGCTCGTGCCGCGCCACGGCTTCGGCCCAGCTTGGGAATTTCCCGTCTTCGATCCACCACACGGCGTAAGGTGGCCATTCGGGTTTTCGGAACCATTCCCGCCCATGCGACAGCGCCTCGGCGTGCAGGCCAAAATAGCTGAATGCCATCGCGGATTCCATGTCCTTCCAGACCGACAGCGTCGAAGGACACCAGCCGTCGCCTGCTTCCTCGTAGAATCTGGGATAGACCTGCACTCCCCATGACAGCGGTCCGGGATCGCCTTCATAGCCGGAGCGGGCGATCAAGCCCGGTGCTTTGTCAACAAGGGCGAGAACCGCATCGTTTCGGCGGTGAAAGCCGTCGTTGGCCGGATCTTCCGCAGGCCGGGAGAAAATCCCAATCGTATAGAGCGCCAGCTGAGCCACGGCGCTTTACCGCCGCGACAGGCTGCCGAGGATTCCCCTTACCAGCGCCCGTCCCAGCGATGACGCCACCGACCTTGCCACGGATTTCATCGCCGCCTCCGCCACCGTCTGGCGGCCAGAGCCGCGCGGCGCGGTCTGGCTTGGCGCGGGTTTGCTCTTTGCGCCGTTGAAATCCGGCAGCGTCCAGCCGCCGCCCGTGGTCTTGCCATCGGGCGAGGCGGGTTTTGGCTCCGGCGCCACATTGCCCTCTTCGACGCGCTTGTGCAGGACTTCGAACGCCGACTCGCGGTCCACCGTCTCGTCATATTCGCCCGCAACCGGGCTCTGCTTCATCAGCGCCTTGCGCTCCTCGGCGGTGACCGGACCAAGCCGCGAGGCCGGCGGGCGGATCAGGGTGCGCTGCACCATGGAAGGAATGCCCTTTTCCTCCAGCGTCGAAACCAGCGCTTCGCCAGTGCCGAGCTTGGTGATCGTCTCGTAGCAGTCAAAGTCCGGGTTTGGCCGAAAGGTTTCGGACGAGGCCTTCACCGCTTTGACTTCGCGCGGCGTATAGGCCCGCAGCGCATGCTGAAAGCGGCTGCCGAGCTGCGCCAGCACCGTGTCCGGCACATCCAGCGGGTTCTGCGTGACGAAATAAACCCCGACGCCCTTGGAGCGGATCAGGCGGACAACCTGCTCGACGCGCTCGATCAGATATTTCGGCGCTTCGTCGAACAGAAGATGGGCTTCATCGAAAAAGAAGACGAGCTTCGGCTTTTCCGGGTCGCCGATTTCTGGCAGCACCTCAAACAGCTCCGACAGCATCCAGAGCAGGAACGTCGCATAGAGGCGCGGGTTCATCATCAGCTTGTCAGCGGCCAGGATGTTGATCGCCCCGCGCCCGTCTGGCGTCGTGCGCATCAGATCTTCTATTTTCAGCGCCGGCTCGCCGAAGAAATGCTCGGCGCCCTGCTGTTCGAGAATCAGCAGCGAGCGCTGGATGGCGCCGACCGAATCCTTGTTCACATTGCCGTAGCGCGACTGCAGCTCCTTGGCGCGGTCGGCGACATAGGCGAGCTGCGCCTCCAGATCCTTCATGTCGAGAAGCAGCAGCCCCTCCTCGTCGGCGATCTTGAACGCGATGTTCAAAACGCCTTCCTGCGCCTCGGTCAGGTTCATCATACGCGACAGAAGCAGCGGCCCCATTTCGGAGACCGTGGCGCGGATCGGGTGGCCCTGCTCGCCGAACAGGTCCCAGAATATCACCGGATATTCGGCGTTGACATAGGGGTCGAGGCCGATCTGCTCGGCGCGCTTGACGAGGAAGTCCTTCTGCTCGCCCATGGCGGCGATGCCGGACAGGTCGCCCTTGATGTCGGCGGCGAAGACCGGGACGCCCGCATCCGAGAAGGCCTCGGCAAGTATCTGCAGCGTAACGGTTTTGCCTGTGCCGGTCGCACCGGTGACGAGCCCGTGGCGGTTGCCATATTTCAGCGCCAGATATTCGGCTTTCTGCATGGAGTCATCAGGCTTGCGGCTCGCGCCGATGAAAAGTTTGCCGGCTTCCAACATTTTTGACCCATTATGTGCTGCGCGGGTGGACTTACCCGCGCGTTCCGCGTGCAGATATACGGACTGCCGGCCGCCTTAACAATGGTTTCAAGCTGTTTGAAGATATACCTGTAAGGATACACGCGTTTCCTGCCTTGTTTTCGCGCTGCGCTTGTGCATATGACGTAAGGGTCAATTTTCAAGCAGGAGCGCTAAATGGAGGAACTTATCAACCGGGTGGTCGCCCATGTCGGACTGGACGCGGCAACGGCGCGACGGTCAATCGGGATGATGCTCGGCTTTCTCCAGACCGACGGCCCGCAGGACAAGGTCGCGACGCTGATCGCCTCCATGCCCGGCGCGGCGGAGACAGTGGCGGAGGTCAATTTCAAACCCGGCTTCATGCCCGGCGTGATGGGACTCGGCTCGCAGCTGATGCAAAGCGGCCTCGGCATGAGCGAAATCACCGGCGTCGCCAAGGAAACTATCCGTTACGGCCGAGAAAAGGTGGGCGCGGCCGAGATTGACGAACTGGTGGCGGGAGTTCCGGGACTGGGTCAGTTTATTTGACGTATCTAGCGGCGCGCCCGGCGCGCCGCTGTTTCAGCAGGCGCTATGTGCGGAACGAGGCGTCTTTCTTGTCCAGTTCGCTCTTCAAAAAGTCAAAATGCGCGAACGCCATGTCATTGTAGGTCCGCCAGCCTTCAGCGGTTTTCTCCGCGATTTCATCTGACATAATGTTGAGCTGCTGACCTGTTGAATAGGCCAAGATCAAGGTCTTGGCGGCGCGCTCGAAGAAGTAGAGATTTTCGAACGCTTCGGCGACCGTTGGCGCGCTGACAGTGACGCCGTGATTGCCCATAAGCAGCGTGTCGTGATTGCCAAACGCTTTGGCGATGCGCATCCCCTCCTCCGCCTCGTCGGCGATGCCGCCAAAATTCAGGTCCACGCCGAGATTGCCGAAATAGCGCGCGGTGTTCTGGTCGATGGGCTTCATCGCTGGGTCTTTGAGACATGCAAGCGCCGTCGTGTAGGGCGGATGGCAGTGCAGCATGACGCGCACCGATGGCGTCTCCCGGTGGATCGTGCCGTGAATGCACCAGGCGGAAGCATCGGGCGCATCCGGGCCTTTCATCACATCGGGATTGTCCGCATCCAGCAGCAGGAGGTCGCTCGCCTTGATCGAGCCGAAATGCTGCCATTTGCGGTTCATCAGGAAACGCTTGCCGTCACTTGAAACGGCGGCGCTGAAATGATTGCCGACCGATTCATGCCATCCGAAATCATAGGTCAGCCGAAACGCGGCGGCGAGGTCGACGCGCAGCTGCGCCACGGCATCGTCGTCAAGGTCCTGGCTGGGGATTTTTCCATGCGCGTTCATTTGAACCGGCCCTCCGATGTCAGCGCGCGGTAGGTGCTGCGCATTTCGCTTCGATCCGTATAGCAGCCCCGCAGGTAGCGGTCACCGCTGGTCGCCGAATAGGCCGAGCGGCCATGCACGATGCGGTGATTGTCGAACACGATGCACTCCGTCGCATTCAGCCGGAAGCGCATCAGATATTTGTCCCACTGCAGCATGCGCCCGAAACGGCAGAAGGCCGGATAGTAAGTGTCGAGAAATTCCTGCTTCAGGTCAAAAACATCCGCCATGTGCTGGCTGATCGTGACGCCCGAAACTTCGCCGTTTTCGTCGAGCTCGATCACGCGCTGGCGTGAGCGGGCATCGTAGGTGTCATGCTCGCAATAATAAGGAACAAGCGTTTCTGAAAGCAGCGCGAAGTCTTCCGGGAACTCTTTGCGCAGATCATTGGCGACGGCCATGCCGTCGAGAAACAGGTTTGCCCCACCCTCGACGCTGTTGGCGCGGCAATGCAGGAACTGGATGCCGGGCGCAAACTCTTCCGCCGGCGTGTCGGTGTGCAGCTCCAGCGCCTTGGCGGTAAAGGCGAGATTTGTCGGCTTGATATGGGTGCGCACGTCAAAATATTCGCCGAAGAAGGTCGGGCGGACATGGCCGATCAGTTTGGCAAGGACTGTGAGGCCCGCATCGCTGTCGGGCATTTCAGTGATGACCGCCACGCCTTCAACGAGCAGCGCCTTGATCCATTCCGCCACTTTCTCACCGTCAACTAACAGCTGCGGATGTGAGAAGCGGGCAATGTCAGGATAGTGATCGGAAAACCAGGCGCGGCGCGGCAGGTTTGCAGGATCATTGCGCGGCAGGCCGTTGGCATAGGCTGCCAGCCAGTCAAGCCTGTGCGTGGTTTTGTGGCCGTCTCCTTTCCAGACTATCTGCAGCGCGCCATCGGCAATTTCCGCCGTCTCGGGCTCTGGTTCGCCGTTCAGATGGAAAATGTCGAACACGCGCTCGCGGGTCTGCCGGTCAAATGATGTCGGACAATTGTCGCGCAGCCAATAATGGTTGAAATAAGTCGTTGTGCCGTCCGGTAATGGCACTTCCAGCCCGTGTGTTTTTTGCACGATTGCAGCGTTTAGGCTAATATTCATGGCAGAGCTCCGCAGGACGGCACTTAAGTTGAACCGCAGTGAACGGCGTTGCGAAACGGCGGCTCTGTGCTCAAAAATAGGATGTTTCCCATCTTGTGAAAAGCTTAAAAGCGCTTACGCTAAGATAATCCTAAGGTTAATCTAATGCCCCCTTCCCTGCCGCCGCTGCGACTTTTGTCCGCCTTCGAAACCGTTCTGCGGTGCGGCAGCGTGCGCAAGGCGGCGGCAGAGCTGAACGTGTCTCAGCCAGCGGTCAGCCAGGCTTTGCGGCACCTGGAAGAACATGTGGGAACTCCGCTGCTCGACCGCTCGACGCGGCCTGCGACGCTCACGACCGCAGGGCGCGTGCTTGAAACGGCTGCGCTGGAAGGGCTCGGGCGAATCACCGACGCCATCGCCCAAATAAGGCGGCTGCAGGCAGCCGATGAGAGCGCGGTCACAATCGCCTGCTCCGTCGGTTTCGCCACCTATTGGCTCATGCCGAGGCTGGCGGATTTTTACGGAAGGCATCCTGAAATCGCCGTCAACGTGCAGACCACCCATCACGGCGCGCCGCTCCTTGCCGCCGACATTAACATCGCTGTGCGCTATGGCGACGGTAATTGGATCGATGGGAACGTCAGCAAACTATTTGACGAACGGGTCGTTCCAGTCGCCACACTTCAGCTGAAGCAAAGTCTGGCATCAGAAAACATCGGAATCGCCGGAGCGGTTTTACTGCATGTGGCGGCCGACGACGCTGACTGGATAACTTGGCCCGCATTCCTGGCCGCCAAGAATATCAAGCCTCCGCTCCGGCGCGGCCGTCATTTCACCAATTATGTTCAGGCAACCCAAGCGGCGCTGGATGGGCAAGGCGTCATGCTCGGCTGGCGTTCGATTACCGGGGATCTGGTCAAGCAGGGAAAGCTGATTGCCTTCACTGACCAAACGCTGACGCCAAAAGATGGATATTACGCAGTGGCCGCCGGCGAGGGCGCGGCGACGGGTCTGATGCTGGGATGGCTTAAAGAAATGGCATTTGAATAAGCTTTCCCGGCACAGATGACGCGCGCGCCGTTTCTTGTTAAACCACACGCCACCCACATCCGTTGCCGGAACCCGACATGATCCGAGTGTTTACCCTTGAAGGCGATCATCTTTCGCTGCAAACGATCAGCGACAGCGATCCTTTGCCAGAGGGTGCGCTGTGGATTGATCTCCTTGAGCCCACCAAGCAGGACGACAAGCGCGTCGAGGCGCTGACCAAAGTCGCAATCCCGACGCGGGAGGATATGAAGGAAATCGAGGAATCGAGCCGGTTCTATATCGAAAACGGCGCGCATTACATGACGACGCCCCTTCTTCACTCTGTGGACACGGACCATCCCGGCTTGCAGCCCATCACTTTCATTCTAAGTGGCAAACGGCTGATCACGGTGCGCTATTGCCGGCCAAAATCGTTCCTGCTGTTCGAAAAATACGCCACCAAGCCTTCGAACGGTTTCGTGAACGAAGGCTGTGACGGA
>JANMMM010000331.1:0-3673 GCA_031373225.1 Phyllobacteriaceae bacterium
CAGAGGTGTTCATGGCGGGCGGAGTCCCTCAGCCATGTCCCTCCTGGCCTTCGCGCCCTTCGAAAGAAGCGCCCCATGCGCCAGCCCGGGCAAAAAGCCGTGACAGGGCGTGTGGCGAGCCACACCCGACTACAGGTTAGCTCCATTCGGCAGGACTGCACGCCCTGGACTTCCCTGAAATATTTAATGTCCAGACCGGCAACGGGGCGTGGAAAGGCGGGAGGCTGTGCGCATTTTAGACTTACCCAAATCCCCCCGGCGTCGGCGTCGTCACAATCACCGCCTCGCCCGCCTCCAGCACGGTCTGATCGCAGGCCCGCAGCGTCTGGATGGAGCCGTCCTTCCGCCGCACCTCGGTCTTGCCGATCTGGCCATTGCCGCCGCCGTCCAGCCCTTCTGGCGGGCGGTTGCGGTGGGAGGAGAGGATGGCGCATTGCATGCGTTCGAGGAAGCGGATGGTGCGGCTTGTGCCGTCGCCGGCGGGGAATTTGCCCTTGCCGCCGGAGCCTTGGCGGATATGGAAATCCTCCAGGAGGACAGGGAAGCGCATTTCCAGGATTTCGGGGTCGGTGAGGCGCGAGTTTGTCATGTGGGTGTGGACGCCCGACGTGCCGGCAAAGCCCCGGCCATTGTTCATTTGTCCGGCGGGAGAGCCGGAGCAGATGGTTTCGTAATATTGGTATTTTTCGTTGCCGTAGGTGAGGTTGTTCATTGTGCCCTGCGCATTGGCGAGGCTGCCGAGCGCGGCGAACAGGGCGTTGGTGACGTGCTGCGAGGTCTCGACGTTGCCCGCCACCACCGCCGCCGGATATTGCGGGCGCAGCATGCAGCCGTCGGGGATGATGATGTTGATGGGCCGCAGGCACCCGGCGTTCATCGGGATACTGTCCTCGACCATCACCCTGAAAGCGTAGAGCACGGCGGCGCGGGCGACGGGCTCGGGGGCGTTGAAATTGTTCTTCATCACAGGCGAGGTGCCGGTGAAATCCACCGTCGCTTCGCGCGTTGCGCGGTCCACAGTGATCTTAACTTTGATAACCTGGCCGGTGTCGGTCGGGTAGGCGTATTCGGATGTGTCGGGCAGGCGCTCCAGCACGCGGCGAACACTTTCGGCGGCGTTGTCCTGCACATGGCCCATATAGGCGGTGACGGTGTCGAGGCCGAAATGGGCGACCATCTTCCGAAGCTCGGCAACGCCTTTTTCATTGGCGGCGATCTGGGCTTTGAGGTCCGCGACATTCTGGTGGACGTTGCGGACGGGATAAGGGTGGTTGGTGAGGATGTCGATCAGTTCACGTTCCTGGAACGCGCCTTTGGAGACAATAGGGAAATTGTCGATGAGGACGCCTTCCTCGTCCACCGTCGTGGCGAGCGGGGTCATCGAGCCGGGCGCCGTGCCGCCGACATCGGCATGGTGGCCTCGCGAGGCGGACCAGAACAGGATTTCGCTTTCATCATCGGAGAATACCGGCGTCACCACCGTGATATCCGGCAGGTGAGTGCCGCCATTATATGGGGCGTTGAGGGCGAAGACATCGCCGGGATGGATATCGCCTTTGTTGAGGTTAATGATCGCCTCGACCGAGCGGTCCATCGAACCGAGATGCACCGGCATATGCGGCGCGTTGGCGACGAGCGCGCCCGTTTGATCGAAGACGGCGCAGGAGAAATCGAGGCGCTCCTTGATGTTGACAGAGTAGGCCGTGTTCTGGAGAGTGACGCCCATCTGCTCGGCGATCGACATGAAGAGATTGTTGAAGACTTCGAGCATGATCGGATCGGCATGGGTGCCGATGGCGTCGGCGCGGCGCTTGGCTTCAAAGCGGGTGAGGAGCACATCGTTTCGCGGCGTGATATTCGCTTGCCAGCCCTGTTCGACCACGATGGTCTGGTGCGGCTCGATGATGAGGGCGGGGCCTTTGATAGTGTCGCCAGCGCTGAGATTTTCGCGGCGGGCAATGGAGGCGTTGGACCATGCGCCGCCGGAGAAGATGCGGCAGGTATCCGTTGCAGTAAATCCTCCAGAGCCGCCTTTTGCATTTTCCGGAGCCTCTTTGATGGAGGCTTTGCTGTCCTCTCCCTCCACTTCCGCCGCTTCGATGACGACGGGCTTGTCGGTATAGATGAAGCCAAACTGGGCTTTGTGGGCGGCCTGAAAATCTTTCAGCGCGGTTTCGAACGAGCCGTTCTGCAAGGTCACGGGCAAGGCGGTGTCCGTTCCGTCATAACGCAGGTGCAGGACTTCGCGGAAGCGGATGTCCGACCCGGCGATGCCTTGGCCCTGCAATTCTTCCGTCACGTCTTTCTGAATCCGCTGAAGGATCTTATCGAGTTCGGCGCGGGAGGCTTCGGACAGCGGCTTGATCAGGGCCTGCTGGCGGGAGGCGAAGAGGCGGGCCTGGCCGATGCCATAGGCGGAAAGAAGCCCGGAATAGGGGTGGATCAACACCGATTGCATGCCGAGCGCATCCGCGACAAGACAGGCATGCTGGCCGCCTGCGCCGCCGAAGCAGTTGAGCAGGTAGCGCGTCACGTCATAGCCGCGCTGCACGGAGATTTTCTTGATGGCGTTGGCCATGTTTTCGACGGCGATGGTGACGAAGCCTTCGGCGACTTCCTCCGCGCTGCGCCCGCCGATTTCCGCCGCCAGCGCGGCGAATTTTGTTTTCACCACTTCGGCGTCAAGCGTCTGGTCCTGGCCCTGACCGAAGATTGCAGGGAAGAATTCAGGGCGCAGCTTGCCGAGCATGACATTGGCGTCGGTGACGGTCAGCGGTCCTCCCCTGCGGTACGCGGCGGGGCCGGGATTGGCGCCCGCCGAATCGGGTCCAGCGCGGAACCGGCCCGCCTCATAATGCAGGATCGAGCCGCCGCCGGCCGCCACCGTGTGGATGCGCATCATCGGGGCGCGGATGCGCACGCCCGCAACTTCGGTATCAAACGCTCGTTCATATCCGCCGTTGAAATGCGCCACGTCTGTCGAGGTGCCGCCCATGTCGAAGCCGATGACGGCGTCAAAACCCGCCGCTTTCGCCGTCTGCGCCATGCCGACCACACCACCTGCGGGGCCGGACAAGAGCGCGTCTTTGCCCTGAAACAGCTCAGCCGCCGTGAGGCCGCCGGAGGACATCATGAACATCAGCTTTGGCCCGCCTTCGCCCTGCGTGACGCCGAGCTCGGTGGCGACCTGGCTCACATAGCGGCGCAGGATCGGCGAGAGATAGGCATCCACCACCGTCGTGTCGCCGCGTCCGACAAGTTTGGCGAGCGGCGAGACTTTGTGGCTGACGGAGATTTGGGTGAAACCGGCCTTCGAGACGAGTTTTTCCAGTGCCGCTTCGTGCGCCGGATACTTCCAGGCATGCATCAGGACGATGGCGACCGCGTTGATGCCGTCGGCACGCGCGGTTTCAACAGCCTGCCTAACCGAGGCGCTATCGAACGCCCGTTCAATTATTCCGTCGGCGCGCACGCGCTCGTCGACCTCGATGACGCGCTCATAAAGCTGGTCGGGAAGAATGATTTGCTTGGCGAAAATATCGGGCCGCGCCTGATAGGCGATGCGGAGCGCGTCGCGGAAGCCTTTGGTGATGAGGAGGAGCGTGCGGTCGCCTTTGCGCTCGAGCAGCGCGTTGGTGGCCACGGTGGTGCCCATGCGGACTTCGCCGACAAG
>JANMMM010000335.1:0-20576 GCA_031373225.1 Phyllobacteriaceae bacterium
GCCCGCCGCCGCTTTTATTTTCCCGTTTTTTTTTTTTTTTTGGGGGGGGGCGGCGTTACCGCGCGGCCCCCTTCGTATATTTCGAGTCGCAATTGCCCAAGAGCGAGAATGCCAATGGCCGCCAAGCCCCTCTATAAACGCGTATTGCTGAAGGCCTCTGGCGAGGCGCTGATGGGCGATCAGGGATTTGGCATTGATGTGGCTGTCGCCGACCGCATAGCCGCCGACATTGCGAGCGCCCGCGCCATGGGCGTCGAGGTGGCGGTCGTCATTGGCGGCGGCAATATTTTCCGCGGCGTGGCCGTTGCGTCCAAAGGCGGTGACAGGGTCACAGGCGATCATATGGGCATGCTCGCCACAGTCATCAATTCGCTGGCTCTGCGCACGTCGCTTGTAAAGCTGGGAATAGAAACTGTGGTGCTGTCCGCCATCGCCATGCCGGAACTCTGCGAAGGGTTCTCTCAACGGCAGGCGACGATGTACATGAATGCTGGCAAAGTCGTTATCTTTGCGGGCGGCACGGGTAATCCGTTTTTCACGACCGATTCCGCAGCCGCCTTGCGGGCGGCGGAAATCGGGGCGGATGCGCTTTTCAAGGGAACGCTGGTCGACGGCATCTACGACAGCGACCCGAAAAAGAACCCGGACGCCGTGCGGCTTGAAAAACTGACCCATGCCGACGTGCTGCGCCGCGGGCTGGCGGTGATGGACACGGCAGCAGTGGCCCTTGCGCAGGAGAACCACATTCCGATAATTGTGTTTTCGATTCATGAGGCTGGCAATTTCGCCGATATTCTCATGGGAAAAGGCCGTTGCACCATTGTGACGGACCACTGACTTCCGGGGTTAAAGCGATGAGCGCTGCATTCGACATTCATGACATTCAACGCCGCATGGACGGCGCGATCAACGCGTTCAAGCATGATCTTGGCGGCCTGCGCACGGGCAGGGCCTCAGCGAGCCTATTGGACCCGATCACGGTGGACGCCTATGGCTCGCCGACGCCGATCAATCAGGTGGCCAATGTCACTGTTCCCGAAGCGCGGATGCTCTCCGTATCGGTGTGGGACAAGGCGCTGGTTGGCAAAGTTGAGCGCGCCATCCGCGATTCCGGCCTGGGCTTGAACCCAATCACGGATGGAATGCTTCTGCGCATTCCGCTGCCGGAATTGAACGAGCAGCGCCGTAAGGAATTGGTGAAGATTGCGCATCAGTATGCCGAATCAGCGCGTGTGGCGATCCGCCATGTGCGCCGCGATGGGCTGGATCATTTGAAGAAGCAGGAAAAAGACGGCGATCTTGGTCAGGACGAAAGCCGGGCCATGGGTGACAAAGTGCAGAAAATGACGGATGAATTCATCGCAGAAGCAGAGCGTCTCCTTCACCAGAAGGAAGCCGAGATCATGCAGATTTAGAATTTGAGAGAGTGACGCTGCCGATGGGCGTTCCAAGCCATGTGGCGATTATTATGGACGGCAACGGACGCTGGGCCAAAAGCCGCGGTCTGCCACGCACATTGGGGCACAAGGCGGGCGTCAACGCGCTGCGCGAAACGGTGAGAAATGCGGCGGATTTTGGTGTTTCTTATCTGACTCTGTATGCGTTTTCTTCAGAAAACTGGTCGAGGCCAGCCAGCGAAGTCTCTGATTTAATGGGGCTTCTCAAACTTTTCATCCGCCGCGATCTGGCAGAGCTGCACCACGCGAATGTGCGGGTCAGAATTATCGGCGAGCGCGGGGGCCTGCCATCCGACATCAGGCGGCTGCTTGATGAATCTGAAAAATTGACTTTCAACAACACCAAACTGACTCTGGTCATTGCCTTCAACTATGGCAGCCGCGACGAAATAGTTCGGGCGGCGAAAAAACTGTGCCGGGACGTCGAGGCCGGCACACTGGCGGCTGCGTCAATTGATGCCGGAGCGTTTGAAGAGCGGCTGGACACTGCGGGCTTGCCTGATCCGGAGCTGCTTATCCGGACAAGCGGGGAGATGCGGCTCTCGAACTTCCTTCTGTGGCAGACCGCCTATACCGAATTTGTCTTCCTGCCCTGCCTTTGGCCGGACTTCGACAAGACGCAGTTTGCTGACGCGCTCGATATTTTCGCCAAACGCCAGCGGCGGTTTGGCGGATTGGAGGCAAAGGTTTCGTGACGGATCCGGCCCAACCCATTTCAAGCAGGCTCAGTAATCTTCAGGTCAGGATCGTTTCGGCGGCTGTTCTGGGCGCAGCAGCGGTTTTCCTGACTTGGTATGGCGGACTGCCTTTCCGGTCGTTTGCCACACTTGTGGGACTGCTCATCTATTGGGAATGGCAGAACATCACGGGCTATGACAGATACGGCCTACTTGAGCTTGCGGCGCCTGCGGCGGTGTCAGCGGCCATGGTGCTGGTCATTTTGAATTTCCCTAACTGGGAAAGCATAATACCTGCCGTCTTTGCCGCGCTGTTTTCCGTCGCGGCCTGCATGCGGCGGAATCTGCCTTATTGGTTCCCGGTCGGTGTTCCGTACGCGATTGCTCCGGTGCTGGCGGTCACTTCACTGAGAGGCGATTCTGACAGCGGACTCTGGGCGATCGTCTTTCTTTTTGCAGTTGTCTGGGCCACCGATATTTTCGCCTATTTCGCCGGCCGCGCGTTTGGCGGGCCAAAGCTTGCGCCAGCTGTCTCCCCAAACAAGACATGGTCGGGCGCGCTTGGGGGCGCGGCGGCGGGCGTGTGCGCGGGCGTTGCGGTGGCGGCTGGGCACGGCGGCTCGGGACTGGTGTTTTATGCGCTCACCGCGCTTGCGCTTACAATTGCCGCGCAATGCGGCGACCTGTTTGAGTCCTACGTCAAAAGACGGTTTGGCGTGAAGGATTCCGGCACGATCATTCCGGGCCATGGCGGAGTTATGGACCGGGTCGACGGGCTTGTTGCCGCCGCAGTGATGCTCTACCTGATCTGCATGATCCTTGGCGGCGGCGCTTATCCCGCATTGGCGCTTTTTCCGGCTTGACCAAGCGCGCTGACGGCGGCGGCAATTGGACTGGAGATGATTGATTGAGTGACACGCTGACTGCGCTTCTGTCTGGCGAGAACCTGTTCACAGGCACCATCCTGCCGTTTCTTGCGGTGCTTCTCGTGGTGGTTTTCGTGCATGAAATGGGACATTTCCTCGTTGGCCGCTGGTGCGGCATCGGCGTCAAAGCGTTCTCAATTGGGTTTGGACCTGAACTGCTCGGCTATACTGACAAGCGCGGAACAAGGTGGAGACTCTCGGCGATACCGCTTGGCGGCTATGTCAAATTCGTCGGTGATGAAGATGCCGCAAGCAGTCCCGATCCTGCGGCTGCCGCTGCGCTGAGCGAGGATGAAAGAGCTTCTGCGTTTCAATTGAAGCCCGTCTGGAAGCGCGCACTGACGGTGTTCGCCGGCCCTGCAGCCAATTTCATCCTGACAGTTGCGATTTTTTCCGTCACCATCGGCCTTTATGGGCGGGCGATTTCCGATCCGACGGTCGCCAAGGCGATGCCCGGAAGCGCAGCCGAGTCGGCGGGATTCCTGCCGGGCGATGTTTTCCTGCGCGTCGACGGAAGCGATGTCAAAACTTTCTCGGATGTGCAGCGTTATGTGGCCCCGCGCGCCGGCGAGAAGATAGGCTTTGTCATGTTGCGGGAGGGCCGGGAAGTTGAGCTGACCGCAATTCCCAAAGCGACCGAAGTCGACGATCCGCTCGGCAACAAGGTCAAAGTCGGCATTATCGGCGTTGAGACCAACAAGGATGTCGGCAAGTTCCGCGTTGTGAGCTTCAGCCCAGTCGAATCCGTTGGCGAAGCGGTGAAAGAATCGCTGTTCATCGCCGGGCAGACGGGACGGTTTCTGGGCCGTCTGGTGCGCGGACGCGAGGACAAGTGTCAGCTGGGCGGGCCGGTGAAAATCGCGGCGATGACCGGAAAAGCCGCCGAGCAGGGCATCAGCTGGTTAATCCAATTGACCGCTTTGCTGTCAATCGGGATAGGCATTCTTAACCTTCTGCCGATTCCGCCGCTGGATGGCGGGCATCTGCTGTTTTACGCAATTGAAGGCGTTCTGCGCCGTCCGGTGACGGAAAAACTGCAGGAAATCGTCTACCGCACCGGGGGAATCATGGTGCTGGCATTCATGCTGTTTGTCATTTTCAACGATTTGTTCGCCTGCTGACCCGCCGTTTTATCGCCTTGGTCATTCAGCATTTACCATAGTTGTTGATTTGCGTGGCTGACAGGTCACGTTCCCCAAAGAAGTAAACGGATTTTAACCGTGAACCTTGCGTGTAGGGGAAATATGGGTAAAACGGTTTGATCGTTCGATGGGGACAGACCCTTTTGAATAAAGAGTGACGTAAAGGTTCTGGAATGCCGGTAGGGGCTAGCACAAAATTCATGTCGGCAGTTTCGGGCATCGCGCTGAGAGCAGGCGCGGCGGCCATCATTGGCGCTTTTGCCGTTTCATCGGCGTACGCCGCTTCCTTCAGCCGGATAGACGTCGTCGGCAACAAGCGCGTCGAAGCAAGCACCATAAGCGATTATGTGAACATAAAGCCGGGACAGTCTTACTCTGCAACTGACCTCGACGATGCCGTCAAGCGGCTGTTTTCGACAGGCTTGTTTTCCGACGTGCGCATCCGGCAGTCCGGCGGCACGCTGGTGATCGAAGTCGACGAGCTTTCTGTCATCAATCAGGTCATTTTCCAGGGTAATAAGAAGATCAAGGACGTGGCGCTCGGCGCACAGGTGCAGTCGAAGCCGCGCGCATCGCTTGACGCCAACGTGATGGAAGCTGATGCGGAAACGATCCGCGAGGCATACCGCCGCATTGGACGCTCGGATGTGGTTGTCAATCCGACCACGATGGATTTGGGCAACAACCGCGTCAACGTGGTATTTGAGATTACCGAAGGCGACCGGACCAAGATCGCCACGATCAGTTTCGTCGGCAACACGGCCTATGGCGACCGCCGTCTCCAGGAAGTGATCACCACAAAGCGTTCGAACATCATGTCTTGGTTGTCGCGCAATGACGTTTACGACGAAGACAAGCTGCGCGCCGATGAAGAGCTGCTGCGCCGGTTTTACTTCAACAAGGGCTATGCGGATTTTCAAGTGATTTCGTCCGCCGCAGAGCTTGACGAAGCATCTAATAAATACACGATCACCATCACGGTGGATGAGGGCGAGCGCTACACATTCGGCGACATTTCGGTGGAAAGCACGGTTGAGGGCGTTGACGGCGAGGCGCTGCAGCGCAGTCTTGAGACCCGTACCGGCAAGACCTACAGCGCCAAGGATGTTGAAGATTCGCTGATCGCCGTTTCCGAACAGGTCGCAGGCAAGGGCTACGCTTTTGCACAGGTGACGCCGCGCGGCGACCGCGACATCGCCAACCACACGATTTCGATTGTCTATACAATTGACCAAGGCCAGAAGGCCTATGTCGAGCGGATCGACATACGCGGCAACGACAAGACACGTGACTATGTGATCCGCCGCGAGTTTGACCTTTCGGAAGGCGACGCCTTCAACCAGGTGATGATCCAGCGCGCCAAGCGCAGGTTGGAGAATCTTGGCTTTTTTGAGAAGGTTGAGATCGCAACCGCACCTGGCGCTGAGCCGGATCAGGTTATCCTGATTGTTGACGTCGTTGAGAAATCGACCGGCGAGTTCTCAATCGGAGCTGGCTACACTACCGGCGGCGAGGAAAGCGGCGTGTCGTTGGAAGGGTCAGTCACTGAGCGCAATTTCCTAGGGCGCGGCCAATACCTGAAGCTTGCACTTGGGGGAACGGCGAAGAGCCGGACCTACACGCTGTCTTTTACAGAGCCTTATTTCCTTGGCTACCGGATCGCAGCCGGGTTTGATGTGTTCAAGAACACGAACAACTACACCGGCTATGATCTTGACCGGACGGGCGGCACTGTTCGCTTCGGTCTTCCGATTACCGAGCACTTGTCGAGTCAGGTTGCCTACAATTTTGTCTCCGACAAATACATTGACGACGACACTCCTGCGAACGCAGCAAATGATCCAGCCTATATCCGCATGGGAACTTGGATCAAATCCTCTGTGTCTGGCGCGCTGGTTTGGGATTCCATCGACAACCGCAACGATCCGCACGAAGGCGTCTTCGCCCGGTTCACTGGCGAATATGCCGGCGTTGGCGGCGATGCGCGCTGGCTGAAAGCGACGGCCAAGGGCTCCTATTACAAGACCATTTCGGAAGATTTGAACCTTGTGGGCATGCTTTCTGTTGGCGCCGGCCATATAAAGGCGACGGGTAATCCGGTAGACCCGAAAACTGCGCCAGACGGAATTCTGGTCGGAGACCTGTTCAAGGCGAACTCCGACATCGTGCGCGGCTTCAAGGCGAGTGGCTTTGGCCCGACAGTCGGCGCGGACTTTATCGGCGGCACCACTTATTTGAGCGCATCGGCTGAAATGCAGTTTCCAATGCCTGCTCTTCCAGAAAGCATCGGCATCAAGGGTGCGGTGTTCGCCGATATCGGCACTCTGTTTGGAACGCCGTATGCGACAACAGTCACCAACACGTCGCTGGCGTGGCGCTCTTCCGTTGGCGCAAGCCTGATCTGGGCGTCGCCTTTTGGGCCGCTTCGTGTTGATTACGCCGTTCCGGTGATGAAAGAAGCGCATGACAAGGTTCAGAACTTCAACTTTGGCATTTCGACGAAGTTCTGATGTAGACGCTTGCTGCTGCCAGGCACAAAGTCAGGCGGTGGCTGCGGATGAGTGCGCGCATGTCTGAATCCGGGTCATTTCACAAGGTTGTGGCGATCAGCGCCGGACAGGCTGCTGCGCTTGTCAACGCGCGCCTGTCCAGTGAAGGCCTTTCCGACGTGACGCTGACGGGCATCGCTTCGTATGGACGCGCGGGTAAAGGCGACATCACTTTTTTCATGGGCAAGGCGCCGGAAGAGGGGAAATTCACCTCAAAGGCCAGCGCCATTGTCTGCCTTGAAGAATACGCCGCTTACGTGCCGGAGGGCGTTGTGGCGCTGGTTGCAAGGAAGCCGAAAGTAGCGTTTGCTGTGATTGGGCGCAAAATGTTTCCCACAAGCCTCCGACTCGAGAGCGGCAGCCCCAGCGATGTCCAAACGGCTACCCGCATTGAAGACGGCGCACTTATCTGCGCGGGCGCTTCCATCGGTGCGGGAGCCAGCATCGGACGCGGAACTGTTGTCGGCGCTAACGCCGTGATCGGGGCGGGCTGCCAGATCGGCAGGGACTGCGATATTGGGCCATGTGTCTCCGTCAGCAACGCACTGATCGGCAACGGGGTGATTCTGCATTCGGGCGCACGGATCGGCCAAGACGGCTTTGGCTATGTGCCGGGTGTGAATGGTCTTGAAAAAATGCCCCATATTGGGCGCGTCATTATTCAGGACGGCGTTGAAATCGGCGCGAACACGACAATAGACCGCGGCATGCTCGACGACACTGTCATCGGCGAGGGGACAAAGATTGATAATCTGGTTCAGGTTGCGCACAATGTCCGCATCGGGCGCAATTGCGTTATCGCTGCGCTGACTGGCATATCAGGCAGTGTGACGATCGGCGATTGGGTGATGCTCGGCGGATGCGTCGGCTTGGCAGACCACGTGACTTTGGGTGACAAAGTTCAGGTCGCAGCGAGATCTGGCGTGATGAATGATATACCGGCTGGTGAAAAATGGGCCGGCACCCCTGCGCAGCCGATCAGGGAATTCTTTCGTGAAGTTTCTGCGATACGCGCATTGACGCGCGGAAAGAAGGTCGAATTATCATGAGTGAGGGGACAACAGCAGCGCTTTTGACAGTTGATGTAACTCGGTTGATGGAAATTCTGCCGCACCGATATCCGTTCCTCCTGCTTGATAAAATCATCGACATCGACGGTGATAACTCGGCGACCGGCGTTAAGAACGTCACGATCAACGAGCCGCATTTCACCGGTCATTTCCCGGGCAAGCCGATTATGCCGGGCGTGCTCATCATTGAGACAATGGCGCAGACCGCAGGCGCCATCGCCCTAATCGCACGTGGGCTCGAGACAAAAGCGCTTGTGTATTTCATGTCCATTGACGGCGCCAAATTCAGGAAGCCCGTCGTGCCAGGCGATCAGCTGCGGATACATGTCAAGAAGATCAAACGCCGCGGGAATCTGATGAAATATGCGTGCGAGGCGCACGTTGACGGCTCAAAGGTTGCTGAAGCCGAAGTCACAGCCATGCTGGTGGACGCGCAGGAGCCAGGGACCGCGCACAGTCAGGCAGAATCTTGAGCATACACTCGACAGCCATTGTTGAATCAGACGCGGTTCTAGGCGAGAACTGCGAGATAGGGCCATTCTGCCACATCGGGAATGGCGTGGAGCTTGGCAGCAACAGCGTCTGCATGAGCCATGTCGTGATCTTGGGACCGACAAAAATCGGCGAAGGCGCCCGTATATATCCGCATGCCATAATTGGCGGAGATCCACAGAACACGGCGCACAAGGGCGGACGGACGACATTGACCGTGGGCAAAAACTGCCTGATCCGCGAAGGCGTGACCATGAACCGCGGCACCGATCAGAGCCGGGGCGCCACCATCGTGGGCGATGATTGCATTTTCCTCGCCTACGCGCATGTCGCCCATGACTGCACGCTCGGCGACCGGGTGACATTTGCAAATAATGTGATGATTGGCGGACATTGCGACATAGGCGACGGTGTCATTATCGGCGGCGGCGGCGCGGTGCATCAGTTCTGCCGTGTCGGCAACAATGCCTTTATCGGCGGAGTATCCGCTGTGACGCGCGATCTCATCCCTTATGGAATGGCGATCGGCGTCTATGCCAATCTTGCCGGGCTGAATATTGTCGGCTTGAAGCGCTCAGGCTTGCCGCGCGAAGAGATTCACGCGTTGCGCAACGCTTATAAAGTGCTGTTTGACCGAAACCAGCCGATGCATGAAAACATTGAGCTGGTGCGCCACGCCTATCCAGACTCAAAACTGGTCGGCCGTGTTTTGGACTTTGTCTCCGTCGACGCAAAAAGATCATACTGCACGCCAGCCATCACCGCCAATCGGGAGCGCTCCGATGGTGGAAGCGACTGACACGCCGACGCCGGGTTCCCGAAGCATGATCAAGACAGCAATTCTTGCAGGCAGCGGACGGCTGCCGGAGCTCTTGGCGCTTGAACTCCTCAGCAAAGGAACCCCGCCTCTGTGTGTTTCAGTTGACGGCGAGGCAGGCGCCTGGATCAAGGATTTTGACAATTTTACGGTGAATTCAGTGCATGTAAGCATTCTCTTGCGTGCACTGCGGGAGAAGCGGGTGAGACAAGTGGTGCTTGCAGGCGGCATGGGCGGGCGTCCCAGTCTTTGGTCCATCAGGCTTGACTGGGTGACGATCACCAACTTTTTTCGTTTCTTCAACGCTTTGGGCAAAGGCGATGACGTTCTGCTGCGGTGCGTGATCGGGATGCTTGAGGCGCAAGGATTCAGTGTTGTCGGCGCGCACGAAATATTTCCCGCACTCATTGCGCCGAAGGGCGTGTTGACAAAGAAAAAGCCGTCCGAATCCGAGCGGGCAGACCGGGATCTGGCGCTTGCCGCAGCGCTTTCCAACGGCTCAAAAGACGTTGGCCAAGGCGCCGTCGCCGTTTCCGGCAGGGTGGCGGCGGTCGAAGATGCAAAGGGCACGGATGCCATGCTCAGGCGGATTGGCGACTTGCAAACAGGTAAACAACCGGCCCCCATTGGCGTTTTGGCCAAAGTTGCAAAGCCTCAACAGGAGTTGCGGGCCGATCTGCCGAGCGTCGGACCCGAAACAGTGGACAATGCCGCGCGTGCGGGTCTCGCGGGCATTGCCGTCAGTGCTGGATCTTCCTTGATTGTTGACCGCGACGAAGTCATCAAGCGCGCTGATGCGGCCGGCATTTTTGTTGAAGGCTGCGACATGGACGCACTGAAATGAGCCAACGCAGCCTCAAGATCGCTTTTGTCGTCGGCGAGGAATCAGGCGATGCGCTGGCGGCGGATCTGCTTGCCGCGCTGCGGGCGCAGCATGATGGCGGCGTGTCCGCCATTGGCGTCGGCGGGCCGCAGCTGCAGGCGCTGGGACTGGACACGCTGTTTGATCCACATGAAATTGCGCTGTTCGGCATAACCTCTGTCATTGCCAAGCTGCCACAACTAATAAGACTCATCCGGTCAACAGCCGCGCGCATCATTGCCGAAAACCCTGACTGCCTCATCATTGTCGACAGTCCCGACTTCAGCCACCGAGTGGCAAGACGGGTGCGCGCAGCGCGGTCGGGCATTCCGATCCTCAACTATGTCTGCCCAAGCGTCTGGGCTTGGCGGCAGGGGCGGGCGAAGGCGATGCGCGCCTATGTGGACGAGGTGCTGGCCATATTGCCGTTTGAGCTGGAATTCCTCAAGGAGCTCAATGGCCCGCCCGCGACCTATGTCGGGCACCGGCTTGCATCGGATCCGCTCATTCTCAAGGCTTTAGAAGCGCAATCGGCCATTGAGCTGGACCGGTTCTCGGACTGGAAGCGGCCCGTCCGGCTCCTGTGCCTGCCCGGCTCGCGGCGCGGCGAGATTGAGCGGCACATGGGTGTCATAGGTGAGACGCTGTCCGACCTGCATCATCGCGGCAGGAAAATTCAAGTGCGGACGCAGATACCGCTCAACCACGAAGCGCTGGTGCGCAAACTTGCCAAAGACTGGGTGGTGGAGCCAGAGATCAGCACAGACATGGACGGCAAGGCGGCGGCCTTTTCAACCGCGGACGTGGCGCTTGCGGCTTCCGGCACAGTGACGCTTGAGCTGGCGCTGGCTGGAATTCCAACAGTATCCCTCTACAGGCTTGACCCGATCATGCGGCTGTTTCGCCGGCATGTGAGCGTATGGACGGCCTCGCTTCCCGGCCTGATCGCCGATCAGCCTATCATCCCGGAGTATTTTGATGAGATGATCCGTCCGGGCAAGCTAGCGCGCGAACTTGAAAAACTGGCGCGGCCGGGGCATTCACGCGACGCGCAGCTGCAGGGGTTTGAGCTCGTGCGCGAACGGTTGATGACGGAAACGCCTTCTGGACAGCTGGCAGCTGAGCGCGTGCTGGTCTGGATTGACAAAAATTCAGCACTGCCAGCGTCTTAGAAGAAAAACCTAAACCGCCTATCTGCGCTTGGCCATCGCCACAAAATCTCGCTGCGCCGGACCTGTGTAAAGCTGGCGCGGACGGCCGATTTTCTGGTTCGGGTCCTCGATCATCTCCTTCCATTGCGCAATCCAGCCCACAGTGCGGGCGGTGGCGAACAGAACTGTGAACATGGAGGTGGGGAAGCCGAGCGCTTTGAGCGTGATGCCCGAGTAAAAGTCGATATTGGGATAGAGTTTCTTTTCAATGAAATATGGGTCCGTCAGCGCGATGCGTTCCAGCTCCATGGCGACTTCCAGGATTGGATCGTCCTTGATGCCAAGCTCACCCAGAACTTCGTGCGTGGTTTTCTGCATGATCTTGGCGCGCGGATCGTAGTTTTTGTAAACCCGGTGGCCAAAGCCCATCAGGCGGAACGGGTCATTCTTGTCTTTTGCTTTGGCGATATATTCGGGAATGCGGTCAACCGTGCCGATTTCCGCCAGCATCTGCAGCGCCGCTTCATTGGCTCCGCCATGCGCGGGACCCCAGAGGCAGGCGATGCCCGCCGCGATGCAGGCAAACGGATTGGCGCCCGACGAACCGGCAAGCCGCACAGTCGATGTCGAAGCGTTCTGCTCGTGATCGGCGTGCAGAATGAATATGCGGTCGAGCGCGCGCGCCAGAACCGGGTTCACCTCATATTCTTCACATGGAACCGCAAAGCACATGCGCAGGAAGTTTGACGCAAAATCCAGATCGTTCTTTGGATAAACAAACGGCTGGCCTATATGGTATTTGAACGCCATGGCGGCAATTGTCGGCATTTTGGATATCATGCGGATGGACGCCACCATACGCTGATAAGGGTCCGAAATATCAGTGGAATCGTGATAAAATGCCGAAAGTGCGCCGACAACCCCGACCATAACCGCCATCGGATGTGCGTCGCGCCGGAACCCGCGGAACAGAAACTGCATCTGTTCGTGCACCATCGTGTGGCGCGTCACACGCAGATCGAAATCTTCCTTCTGCGCCTTGTTTGGCAGTTCGCCATAGAGGAGGAGGTAGCAGACCTCGAGAAAATCGGCGTGTTCTGCGAGCTGCTCAATTGGATAACCGCGGTGCAGCAAGACGCCTTCATCACCGTCAATATAGGTGATGTCCGACTCGCAGGCCGCCGTTGAGGTGAAGCCCGGATCGAAGGTGAAAGCACCCGCTTGTTTGTAAAGCGGCGAAATGTCGACAACGTCAGGCCCGATTGTACCTTTGCGGATGGGCAGCTCGATTGTCTGTGAGCCGATGCTGAGGCTGGCGGTGTTTTCACCCATGATTTTTCTCCAAACTTCGCCAAACACTATCCGGCTTTTTTTGCACTGCAACAAGTATTTTATTTGTGCTGCAAGTGCGAAGGAACCAGTACTTTAGCAAGATAGGGCACAGACGCCGAAACACTAGGCAGGCATATCGTGACGGTGCCAGACTGGCGCGATTTTTGGATGGCTGGCGACGGCGGAGTAGAGAGTTTTGAGGGATGGATGTCTGTCAAAAAGCGCTTCAACATCCAAATCCCAGCTTATTAACACGGCGGCATACAGGTCTGCCGCGCTCATCTTATCACCGAGCAATAACGGTCCGCCGCCCAGCGCACCGGCAAAGACCGACCATTCAAAAGCAGCGCGCTGCAGCGCCGCCGCTTTGACTGAGGCACCGCCGTCGTCGTGGGTTGAAAAGCGTTCCGGATAGTAGAAGCGCAGAGCCGTCATGTAGTTGTTGGCAGCCAGATACACCATCCAGCGCAAATAGCGGGCGCGGAGCGGGTCGCCGGGCATGGGCGCGAGTTGAGCGTCTGGCGTTAGATCCGCGAGATAAAGACAGATCGCCGCCGATTCCGTCATGACGCCGCCGTCCGGCAGGATGAGCGCCGGAACTTGTCCAAGCGGGCTGATGGCAAGAAAATCTTCTGGCGCGCCGCTTTGCTCCCATCTCTCAAGATCGATGACCTCATGAGGCAGGCCGGTAAGCGCCAGAATGGCTTCACATGCTCCGGAGCCCGAGCCGGGCCGCCCATAGAGCTTGAAGCCGCCGGTCATTTGATCTGGTCCCCGATGCGGCCAAGCGATTCTTCCTTGCCCAGAACCTCGAGAACATCAAACACGCCCGGCGAGGTGGACCGGCCCGTCAGCGCCGCGCGCACCGGCTGGGCGATTTTGCCGAGTTTCAGACGTTTCTCCTCAGCAAGCTGGCGCACAACTGCATCAAGACCTGCGGCGGTCCAGTCGTTGGTTGCTTTGAAGAGCGGCGTGACGGCGCGCAGCATGGCGATGCCCTCGTCATTCAACAGGGCGGCGGCCTTTTCGTCCATGGCGAGCGGACGCTTGGCGACGAGATAAAGCGCACTGTCGGCGAGTTCCACCAGCGTCTTGGCGCGAAGCTGAAGTCCGGGCATCGCGTGAGCGAGTTTTTCCCGCACTAAAGGATCGGCGAGCGCGGCGACTTCCTCCCGGTTGGACAGGAATGGTATTGTCCTGACCAGCACATCTGTCAGCCACGCCGGATCGACGTTGCGCATGTGATGGCCGTTGACGTCCGCCAAATTGACGAAGTCGAACCGCGCCGCGCCCTTGTTGACGTCCTTGGTGTCGAACCATTCGATCATCTGAGGAATGGTCATGATCTCGTCTTCGCCATGGTTCCAGCCGAGCTTGGCGAGATAGTTGAGCAGGCCGGACGGCAGATAGCCCATTTCGCGATAGGCCTCGACGCCGAGCGCGCCATGGCGCTTGGAGAGTTTGGCGCCGTCCGCCCCATGGATCAGCGGCAGATGCGCCATCACCGGCACGTCCCAATCCATGCCCTGGTAGATGATGGTCTGGCGCGCGGCATTGGTAAGGTGGTCGTCGCCGCGGATAATATGGGTGACGCCCATGTCATGATCATCGACAACAACGGCGTGCATATAGGTCGGGTTGCCGTCGGAGCGCAGCAGAATAAAATCATCCAAGTCTTTGTTCGGAAAGCGGACTTCGCCCTGCACGGCGTCGGACACCAGCGTGTCGCCAGCTTGCGGCGACTTGACGCGGATGACGGGCCTCACGCCAGAAGGGGCTTCGGAAGCCGGGCGGTCGCGCCAGCGGCCGTCATAGCGCGGGGGGCGGCCTTCCCGTGCAGCCAACTCGCGCATGGCGACAAGCTCTTCCTGTGAACAGTAGCAATAGTAGGCCTTGCCGCGCGCCACCAATTCCTCAGCCACTTCACGGTGCCTCTGGGCGCGCTCATATTGCGAAATCACATCGCCGTCCCAATCCAGCCCGAGCCATTTCAGCCCGTCCAAAATGGCGACCGTGGCGGCTTCCGTTGAGCGTTCGCGGTCAGTGTCTTCGATGCGAAGCAGCATTTTTCCGCCGTGGTGTCGGGCGAACAGCCAGTTGAACAGAGCCGTGCGCGCGCCGCCGATATGCAGATAGCCAGTGGGCGAGGGGGCGAAACGGGTGATGACGGGCTTGGTCATATTCTTCTTTTCATTGAGCGGGTTTACATGCTGCAACCCGGTGGAAATTGAATTGCGGTTCATGTAGCATAGGAGGCGTTGGGTGCAAGCGTTGGCCGCGGGTGCGTAGTATGGCGGGGGAGTCACGGACAGAAATCGCTGACGAGCGGCTGCATTTCCGCCGCGACTTCGACGTGCCGCTTGATCTGCCGGAAATTACCCCGACGAACCGGATGCCCGTGCCAACGGCCGGACCGGCCATCCACGCTTCCATATGGAACACCCCGCGCTGGCGGAGGCATTTCATCGCCCTCATTGAAACCGAACGGGCGCGGGGGGCGCTTTTTCACTTTGCGCCAGTGTTTCTCGGCGCGGGGGCGGCGCTTTACTTCACAGCTGCCGAAGAGCCGTTTCTGATTGCGCTCATAGTTGTCTCGGCGCTCTTCACACTTGGTATCTTAACGGCGAAAGAGCGGCCGGCGCTGCGCGCGCTGATGATTACCGGCGCGTTGACGGCAGCGGGCGGAACGACGGCGAAGATTGAGACATTGAGGGTTCAGTCGATCCTTCTAGGCGAGAATATCTCAACCCGCGTCACGGGACGCATCCTGTCCATGGAAAAGGTCGGCTTGGGTTACCGGGCGATCGTCGAGGTTTTGGCAACGGAGCGGCCAAAGCTCAAATTTCAACCCGAGCGCATCAAGATCACGCTGCGCAAAGCCCCGTTTGGTCTGCAGGCGGGCGACGGAATCAAAGCGCTGTTTCTCCTGCGCCCGCCAACCGGACCTGTGCGCCCCGGCTCGTTCGACTTCTCGTTTGATGCTTATTTCGACCGAATCGGAGCAAACGGCATTTCTCTTTCTGAAGTGGAGAAAATAGCGGTTCCTGAAACTGGAATAGCGTCCCGTATCCAGTTTTGGTTTGAACAGCAGCGCACCAAGATCGCCGAGCGCATGCGCCGCCAGATACCGGGGCAGAATGGCGAGATGGCGGCTGCTTTGGTGACTGGGCTGACCGGTGGCATAGACGGTGAGACCAATGAGGCAATGCGCGTGAGCGGGCTGGCGCACGTCACGTCGATCTCGGGGCTGCACATGGCGCTGGTGGCAGGGGCTGTGATGGGCATCGTCCGGCTGCTTCTGGCCGCCTTTCCGATGTTTTCCTCACGCTTTCCGGCCAAAAAGATAGCAGCGCTGCTCGCGTTTTTCGCCGCCTTCGTCTATTTGCTCCTCTCGGGAGGCGGGGTGGCGACGCTGCGCAGCTTCATCATGCTAGGCGTCATGCTGGCCGCAGTGCTGTTCGACCGCGCGGCGCTCACCATGCGCAATCTAGTCATTGCTGCGGTTATCATCCTCATCTGGTCGCCGCATGAAGTCATTGGCCCAAGCTTTCAGATGTCTTTTGCCGCGACTGCGGCGCTGATTGCCGCATATCAGGTTTTCAGCGAGCGGCGCGCCAAGCGGCTTGAGACCAGAACGCCGAACCCGCAGCTTTGGAGCCGGGCAGCGCGGCAAATCTGGATGTTCTTCGCTGGGCTTGCGCTCACATCACTGATCGCGGGCTCGGCAACTTCGATCTACTCGGCCTATCATTTCAACCGCATCGCGCCGCTCGGCCTGTTTGCCAATCTGGCCGCAATGCCGGCGGTCTCCCTCATTGTCATGCCAATGGCGCTGCTTTCTGTGCTTTTAATGCCGTTTGGCTTCGATGGATTTGCGCTCTTTCTGATGGGCTGGGGCGTCGGCGTGATGCTCGACACGGCGGATTATTTCGCGGCACTGTCGGCGACAGGCGCCACAGGCCTGATGCCGGGAAGCGCGCTGCTCGCATTTACCCTTGCACTGGTATTGGCATGCTTGTTCGTCACGCGGCTGAAACTCGCCGCTGTGCCGCTGCTTGCGCTCGGAATTGTCTTGATATTCTTCCGGACTTTTCCTGACATGATTGTTTCTGAAGACGCCAGGCTTGTCGCGGTGCGCACGAATGAAAGCAACTTAGCGGTGAGCCGCGAGCGTCCGAATCGCTTCACAATTGAGAACTGGCAGCGCGCCTATTTGGCAGGTGCGCTGACAGTTCCCGCTGCTGAAAAGGCCGGCATTGACGCTTTTGAGTGCTCGAAAGGCTATTGTGTTCTCCAACGCGCAGATGGGCTGCGCATTGCGCGGGCGGAAGACCGGGACATACTGGCCGCAGCCTGCGCTGACGCCGATCTGATCGTTGCGGCATTTGCTGTTCCTCGGCGCGGTTGTGGCATAGACGGAGCGAAACTTATTTCAGCCCGCGAATTGGCGCGGCGCGGGGCAGCGGAAATCAACTTCAGCTCGGATTCCGGAACTGGAAACCCTCTCATTGAGGTGTCACATGTCTTTGCCGGTCTTGACCGCCCCTGGCAGCGCCACCGGGCTTTCTCCCGCGCGGCCCGAAATATGGAGCCTTACAAGGCAAGGCCAAAAACAGTTCAAGCCACTCAGCCCTGAACGGTGAACTTGACGCATCGCCTTCGGCGCAATACCCGATGGCAAGATGCAGGAATGCGCCCATGCTTGACGTCTTCAATCTGGTCATCCCGTTCTTTGGACTGATTTTTCTCGGCTTTCTTGTGGCCAAGTTCGCCAGCCAGCCGGTGGAGGCGCTGGGCTGGATGAATGTATTCATCATTTATGTCGCGCTGCCCGCCTTGTTTTTCAAATTGATCTCGGAGACGCCGATTGAGCAACTGGCCTCTTGGCAGTTTGTGCTAACGACAACGCTTTCAACATTTCTGATATTCCTCATAATGTTCGCATTCGCCATGCGCCTGACGCGAGGCAATATTGCGGAATCCACAATTCAGGGGCTGGCAGCCGCTTATGGCAATATCGGCTATATGGGTCCCGGGCTGGCCTTGCTGGCGCTGGGGCCGGCGGCTTCGGTGCCGGTGGCGCTGATCTTCTGTTTTGAAAACGCGCTGCATTTCACAGTGGCGCCGACTTTTATGGCGCTCTCTGGCAGAGACAGCCGCGGCAAGAGCGTGCTGGCGCTCGAAGTCGTGAAGAAGATCGTGACACATCCATTCATGCTCGCGACCTTCTTTGGAATTGTCGCCGCCTCATTTGAACTCAGGCCTGCTGAACCAGTGGCGCGGCTGATCGCATACCTGTCCAATGCCGCCGCACCCTGCGCGCTGTTTGCCATGGGCGTTTCGATGGCGCTGCGGCCGCTGAAGCGTGTGCCAAAGGAGCTGCTCGCCATATTGCCGGTGAAACTCGTTCTCCAGCCTCTGCTGGTCTATTTGCTTCTTAGCTGGAGCGGGAACTATCCGCCGGTCTGGGTTTTCACCGCCGTTTTGATGGCGGCCTTGCCGACGGCGACCAATGTGTTTGTGCTGGCCCAGCAATATCAGGTGTGGATGGAGCGGGCGTCAGCTTCAGTGCTGACCACCACAGTTGCGTCGGTTGGCACTGTGACGCTGCTGCTTTACGCCATCACCAAGGGTTATCTTCCCGCCGACTTGTTTCCCGGCTGAGAAAACAGGCCGCGAAGGCCCGTTCCCGGGCGCAGTCCTTCACGCATGAAAATGCCGCGCAGCGGCGGGATTGCCGCAAGCAGCCCCAGCCCCAGCCCGCGCGCCAGCTGGACTGGCAGAAAATCCGTCAGAAGCGAGCGGTTCAGCATATCCACCGCGCCGGTGCGCAGCATAATGTCGGACCGACGCGCGGCGTCAAAGGCGCGGATGGCCGCATCAGACCCTGGATCATCCGGAGTCTTTTCAGCTGCCATGACGGCTTCCTCCACATCGCGGAGACCAAGGTTCAACCCCTGCGCACCGATCGGCGGGAACACATGCGCAGCTTCGCCCGCGAGCATGAAGCGCCTTGCCGCGAACTTTGCCGGGGTATGGCCGGACAGCGGATAAAACTGACGCGGCGTGTCCACTGATATTTTCCCGAGCATCGACTGCATCTTCTGCTCAATGCGCAGGGAAAGAACAGAGTCCGGCAGCGTCTCATATTCCTTCACGCTTGCCGGGTTCATCACCCACACGAGACTTGAACAGTTTGTCGGCAGAGGCACCAGAGTGAACGGCCCGGTCTCGGTGTGAAACTCCGTGGAAATGTTGGAATGGCCGCGCCCATGGCTGAACGCCAGCACCATGGCTGCCTGTGGATAGGACCACGAACGCACCTCTATGCCCGCAACCTCCCGCGCCTTTGAGCCGCGCCCGTCCGCGCCGATCACCAGTTTTGCCCTAAACCAACTGCCAGTTTCCAACTTGGCTGTCACATGGGCGTCCTCAACGTCATAGCTTGAGATTGACGATGCAACCTGCTGAATTTGCTTGTTTTCATCAAGTCCTGCCTGGAGGGAGCCGAGAAGCGCTTCGTTCGGCATGTTCCAGCCAAACGCCGCTTCGCCGATCTCGCTGGCTTGAAATGTCACCGGCGCCGCGCGCAGCAGGCGGCTGGTGCCGTCGATGATCCGCATGGCCCGAAGCGGCGAGGCCTGCGGCTGTATTGTGTCCCAGACGCCAAAACGCTCCAAAAGATGGACACCGGGCATCATCAGCGCGGTTGTGCGCAGATCTTTCGAACGCCGCGCCGGACCGGCCAGCGCCACAGAGAATCCGGCTTGGGCGAAGGCCAGAGCCGCGCAGCATCCCGCCGGCCCGTTGCCGGCCACCAGAACGTCAATGTCAGATTCGTCTCTCATAGGCCTATGCTGGCCAATCCTGCCCAAAAACGCAATTGGACGAATTGTCCCTGTTTGCCGGCATAGTTTGGCTGCTGCAACTTTGGCTTTTCGGCGAAGTTGGAACATGCCATAGAAATTCCATGATTGTTGCGCCGAAGCTCAAACGCATCCGAAGACCAAAAAAGGTGACCTGGCCTCAGGCCAAAGCCTTTTCGGTGCATTTGCTCACAGCCTCCGGTTCATTCCTCGCCTTCCTGTCAGTCGTCGCCGCCAGCGAACAGCGCTGGACCGCGATGTTCTGGTGGCTGGGGCTGGCGCTGTTTGTCGATGGCATTGACGGCCCGATCGCGCGGCGTCTGCAAGTCAAGCAAGTGCTGCCGAACTGGAGCGGCGACACGCTCGACAACATTATTGACTATATGACCTATGTGCTGATCCCGGCCTTTGCGCTCTATCAGCGCGGTTTTATGGGCGAGGGGCTTTCATTTCTGTCGGCCGCGATCATCGTGATTTCCAGCGCCATCTACTACGCCGACACCGGCATGAAGACCGAGGAGAATTTTTTCAAAGGCTTCCCGGTGGTGTGGAATATGCTGGTATTCACGCTGTTCATCGCCGAGCCGGGCGAATATGCCGCTTTTGCCATTGTCGTGGCCGCCGCCGTGTTCACCTTTGTGCCGATCCATTTCCTCCATCCCGTCCGGGTGCTGCGGCTCAGGAGCCTTAATCTGGGGTTTTTCCTCGTCTGGTGCCTGTTTGGCGGCATTGCGCTGTTTCTCGCCTGGGGCGCGCCTCCGGCCAGCCCGATGGCGGCGCCGCTATGGCTCAAGGCGGGTATTGTTGTGACCGGCGCCTATCTGTTCTGCATCGGCGGGGTGATGCAGCTGCTGCCCAATTTGGGGCGGAAAGCCGCTTAAGAAAAAAGAGGGCTGCCATGGCGCGCCGGGCATTCATCATCGGCGGAACCGGCCAGATTGGACGAAAAGTCGCCGAGACGCTACTTGCGCAAGGCTGGGAGGTGACGCTCTCGCACCGGGGCGGGCGGCCGGAGCCTGTTGATCTGCTGCGCCTCGGTGCGAAATTCGCCGCGTTTGACCGCACTGATAACAGCGCGCTGTTCCACGCTTTGCGCGGCGGCGCGGATGCGGTGATTGATACAATTGCCTATACGCCGGAACACGCCGACCAGCTTATCGACATCAGTGGCAATGTTGGAGCATTAGCGGTCATCTCATCAGCAAGCGTCTATCAGGACTATGCAGGCCGGACAC